>NZ_JBYCKP010000131.1:0-10720 GCF_057473445.1 Acidithiobacillus sp. TH-A36
TCAATAGGAGAAAAATCCGGATTTTCGGGTAACAGGCTGACTTTGCTCTGCTTCCGTTGCCAACGCTTGACCGTAACCTCTCCGTTGACTCGGGCCACTACAATCTGGCCATTTTGCGGCGCAAAACCGGCTTCATGGCGCACCGCCAGAATATCGCCATCGAGAATACCCGCATCGCGCATACTCATACCCTGCACCCGCAACAAATAATCAGCCCCTGGCGAAAATAATTTAGGGTCTACCGGCAACTGCCCTTCGCGAAACTCCTCAGCCAGCATCGGCTGTCCGGCGGCCACCCGACCCACCAAAGGCAAGCCCATGGTCTCGCTCAAATCTTCGTGCAGGCGAATACCCCGTGCGGTACCATTTTGCAACTCCAAATAACCCTTGCGCGCCAACATGCGCAAATGGGTTTCCGCCGCATTGGGTGAACGAAAGTCAAAGGCTTTCATCAATTCCGCACGAGTGGGTGGCAAATTGTCTTCCAGCATCCGGGTGCGAATCCAGGCCAGAATCTCGGCCTGACGCGGCGTCAGTTTATCCATGTCATGCCTCCAGAAATCGGTACGTATGATTCTGTATTTTTATACAGCATGAAGAAAAGCGCAAGACCGCTGCAAACTCGACAAAATGCTGACAGCATCCGAACCACACCCCTCCAAGTTACTGCCGGTTTTTTGACGACCGTAGTCGTAAGACAAGACTTCCCTCCATATTCGGCCCTGTACCAAATTTGCGCCTGAGTAGCAGATGACTGTCAATAAACAATTTATAACTTCTTGTTTTATTTGGTGGGCCCGCACGGACTCGAACCGTGGACCAAGGGATTATGAGTCCCCTGCTCTAACCAACTGAGCTACAGGCCCTGAAGAGAGGACACGAAATTGTTTCCGCGCCCGCATTTTTACCACATTTACCCTTCAGGAAGGAATGGTGACTTCTCCGTCCACAAAACTCTTTAAACGCTCAGAGCGGGAAGGATGGCGCAGCTTCCGCAGCGCCTTGGCTTCAATCTGACGAATACGCTCACGGGTCACATCAAACTGTTTACCCACTTCTTCAAGGGTGTGATCCGTGTTCATGCCGATTCCAAAGCGCATACGCAACACTTTGGCCTCTCGGGCTGTCAGACCATTGTCCAGAAGTTCTTCAACAACTTCGCGAATAGCCGCATTGACTGCTGATTCGGCTGGCGCGGTGACATTACGATCTTCAATAAAGTCACCCAGATGGGAGTCTTCATCGTCGCCAATGGGAGTTTCCATGGAAATCGGTTCCTTGGCAATTTTCAGCACTTTGCGAATCTTGTCTTCGGGCATTTCCATGCGCTCCGCCAGCTCTTCCGGAGTTGGCTCCCGACCCATTTCCTGCAGCATTTGCCGACTGATCCGGTTCAGCTTGTTGATGGTTTCAATCATGTGCACCGGAATACGAATGGTGCGCGCCTGATCGGCAATACTGCGGGTAATGGCCTGTCTAATCCACCAGGTAGCGTAGGTAGAAAACTTGTAGCCACGCCGGTATTCAAACTTGTCCACCGCTTTCATCAAGCCGATATTGCCTTCCTGAATCAAATCCAGAAATTGCAGACCACGATTGGTGTACTTCTTGGCAATGGAAATGACCAGACGCAGATTGGCTTCAACCATTTCCTTTTTGGCCCGCCGGGCTTTTGCTTCACCGATAGACATCAAACGGCTGGCTTCCTTGATTTCCGCGACCGGCAAGCCCGCCCGTTTTTCAATGTCTGCCAAACGCTTCATGATGGCGAGAATATCATCCCGATATTCCACTAACCGTGCGCTATAAGTAAAGCCACCATTAATCTGATGGTCTATCCAGTCCAGATCACTTTCATGACCGGGGTAGCTGCGCACAAATTCCTTCCGGGGGAAACGCGCCCGCTCAATACAAATCTCCATGAGCTCACGTTCACAATGACGTACGCCGTCAGTTAAAGCCCGCAAGGCATCGGCCATCACATCAATCTGGCGACCATTCAGCTTGATTTCCAGAAAGCGTTCTGCCAGCTCGCGTCTTTTTTCCTGATAGCTTTCGTCATGCATTTCACCTTCAGCATGACTGGCAAGCAGATTCAGATAGGCTTCGCGAATGACGGCAAAACGCTCCAGGGCTTCTTCCAGCTGCGGGCCCTTATCCGCTTCAAGAGTGCCTTCTTCGCTTTCTTCATCCGCATCATCCGTGTCTTCAGGCTCTTCGCCTTCCAGCAAAACAGACTCTTCGTCTTCACTGACAGCTTCTGCATCCAGAGCATTGGGATCAATAAATGCATCCACCACTTCATCCAGGCGCGTTTCTCCGCGCTCAACCCGATCAGCAGCATCCAGCAACAGCGAGATAGTGGTCGGGCAGGTGGAAACCGCACGCAAAACCTGCATCAGACCATCTTCAATGCGGCGGGCTATTTCAATTTCGCCTTCCCGGGTTAAAAGCTCAACCGTGCCCATCTCACGCATGTACATACGCACCGGATCACTGGTACGGCCAATATCCGCTTCGACTACAGCCAGGGCTTCCTCGGCAGCTTCTTCGGCTTCCTGGGCGGCCACGCCGACATTACCTTCACCATCCAGAAGAGTATCGCCATCCGGTGCTTCTTCAAACACTTCGATGCCCATGTCATTAATCATGGAAATGACATTTTCCATCTGCTCAGGATCAAAAACTTCTTCGGGCAGATGATCATTAATCTCCCCGTAGGTCAGGTATCCCTGCTCTTTCCCGCGCGCGATCAGGCGCTTCAGCTCAGACCGCTGAGACTCATTGTCCACTACACTCTCACCGTCTCTCATAACCATCCTGCACTCGCGGAAAGCCGCATATTATATAAGAAAAACCACCTAGATGAAAAGCTAAATTCATTGACCGCATTCATCCATCCTTTTTGTCTGGACACTTCAGGATTCGGAACGCTTGTGGCGACCACGTCGCGTTGACAACACGATTTCGGTCCGCTCCTGCTCCGTCAGCGCGCCCAATCCCGAACGATCCGCCGCATGGCCCATATATTCCAACCTAGCGGCGCTCAGGCGCCGATTTACCCTGTGCACACATTCTGGTATTTCATTGCGCAACAATGCGCTCTCCTGGCGCTCTTCAGCCTCGGACATGACCAAGGCATAACAAAACTCTGCCAAGTCAGTGCCAGCCAGTCTCGCCAAAAGCTCGTGAGAACTTAAATGGGTCATGTTTGCCAGAATATCAAGGGTAGCATCGAGTTTTTTTGCAATGGGGTCAGTCGCAAAAGGCAGCAGATCCTTTTCCAGTTGCTGCCAGACAGGGTCATCGGGATGATTCAAGAGCAGGCGCATCGCGTTTTTGAAGAGGGAGGGTCCCTCTTTGCTCCGCGACAGTTGCACTGACGCTGCAACTTGAGCATCCCGACGACGCGTTTTGGAAGGTGTGGCAAAGGCCAGACCACATAACTCCTGGAGTTTATGGAGGTAAACTTCTCGCAAAGTGGTATCCTTTATCCGCTGCAAGAATTCCCGGGCTTCCCGCAGAAACTGGGCTTTTTCGTCTTCTGCGGCAATGTTATAGCGGCGCTGCAGTTCATCGAGAAAAAAATCGATGGCCGGCCGGGCTGTCGGGAATAAAGCTTCCAGTGCTGCTGCTCCCTGCTCGCGCACCAGCGAATCCGGGTCCTGCCCATCCGGCAAAAACAGTACCCGCAGCAGACGCCCCTCGCGCAACAACTCAGGCGCCATTTGCACCGCTCGCCAGGCCGCCTTACGGCCGGCAGCATCCCCATCAAAGCACAGCAAAATCTCTGTAGCCGCACGAAACAGCATCTGTAGCTGACTTTCCCCGAGTGCCGTACCACTGGCAGCAACGGCATAATCCAGTCCGGCCTGATGCAGGGTGATGACATCCAGATAGCCTTCCACCAGCACGGCACGATTCATCCGACGCAGGCCATCCCGGGCCTGATGCAGGCCGTAAAGCACCTGCCCCTTATGGTACAGCGGACCTTCGGGAGAGTTCAGATATTTGGGCTCCCGACCATCGAGACTGCGTCCCCCCAATCCAACCAGATGGCCGCGACCATCCCGAATCGGAAAAATGACTCGGTCGCGAAAACGATCATAAACCGAATGATCTTCGCGGCTACTCACCAAACCTGCACCAATCAGTGCGCGTCGGGTATTTTCATCCTTACCCAGTTGCTGACTCAGAAAATTCGCGGCGGGAGGAGCATAACCCAATTCAAAGCGGGTAATGATTTCCGGATGGAGACCCCGGCTCTGCCAGTACTGCTGGGCCGCCGGATTTTTTACCAGTGCATCACGGTACAGGCTGACCGCCTTGTCCAGAATCTGCCGAAAAGGGCGGAGATCTTCCTGAACAGACTGACCAACAGCCTCTTCAGGTAAGGCCACCCCGGCATCTTCCGCCAGCAAGGCTACCGCCTCAGGAAAGGAAAGACGATCATGGGCCATCAGAAACCCAATGGCGTTACCATGGGCATGACACCCAAAACAATAATAAATTTGTTTTTCCGGACTCACTGAAAATGAGGGGCTTTTTTCCTGATGAAAAGGACAGCAGGCCCAAAAATCCTTGCCCTTTCTCTTCAGGGGAACACGACCTTCCACCAGACGGATCAAATCGGTCCGTTCGAGGAGAGCATCTATGAATGCGGGGGAAAATTTGACCATGTTTCAGCGTAGCTCCAACTCACTGACACCACCACCCCCCTGCTCGGGACGGGCCATACGCCACTGGATGATGCGCGGATCCTGATGGGCAAATTCCCTGACCATTTCAGCCAGGACGCCGTTGCCTTTACCATGCAGCACCTCAATGTGCTGGCGACCGGAAGCCATGGCGCCATCCACATGGCGGCACAAAGCCTGCCAGGCATCTTCGCGCAGCTGACCACGCAGATCGAGACGCCACGGATGGTTTTCTGGTGAAGCATACTGAGCACTCCCCTTTTCCTTGGGTATTTCCAGTGCGGAATCCGCGCGGAACTGCTCCAGGGGAATCCACACCTGCTTGCCGCGCAACTGAATTTGCAGACGTTGCCGGGCAGCATCCACACGGACAATCTGGGTGACCTGGCGCAGGGGCAGAAACAAGCCCTTGCTGCCGACTGCGGGCAAATCCACTGACACGGCTTCGACCATCTGAAAAGGCGTACCCAACTGCTCCAGTGCCGCACTTGCCGCCTGGGTATCCCGTCCAGACTTGAGCGCGGCGATGGTTTTCCGCACTTCACTGCGGGCATTCTGCAGCAATTGCGTCCACTCATTGCGAGCCTGTTCAGCGGCTCGCTCCCGATCCTGACGTGCCGCATCCAGTTCACGCTGCAAACGTTTCGCCGACTTGTCAGCTTCCATCCGCGCCTGCGCCGCTTCATCCATGGCCTGTTGTGCCGCGCGCAACAGGCCTTCCCGTTGTGCTTCCCAGCGTTCCCAGTCCTCACGATCATCCGCGTACAGGGCTTCGGCCCGCAGCACCAGAGCTTCGGGCATGCCAACCCGACGCGCAATGGCCAAACCCTGACTGGCACCACCTACTCCCCATTGCAAACGATAGGTCGGGGCAAGACGTTCTGCGTCAAAGCCCATACCTGCCAAAGCTACGGCAGCGCGGCTGAGCGCATAACGTTTCATGATTTCCTGATGACTGGTGAGCACCGTACAGGCTTGCGCCGACAGAAGCGCCTCAGCCACGGCCTGGGCCAGGGCACCCCCTTCGCGGGGATCCGTACCATTACCCAGCTCATCCAACAGCACCAGGCTGTGTTGATCAGCCCGCTCCAGCACCCTGCGCAAGCGACTCACCTGTGCCGAAAAAGTAGACAGGTCAGTACGAATATCCTGAGTGTCACCGATAACCGCAAAGCCTTGCCGAAAATATCCCAGACGACCTTCAGCCGCCACCGGCATGCCTAAATAGGCCATCAGATGGTTTAACCCCAGAGCCTTGAGCAGTGCCGTTTTGCCACCCGTATTGGGTCCGGTAATCACCAGTTGATGATGGCTTTCGCCCAAAGCCAGAGGATTACCAACCACCTGACCCGGATGCTGCATACACAGCAGGGGATGACGTAAATTGTGCAGATCAAAGGCCGGGCGATTATCCACCTGAACCAGCGTACCCTGATAATCCTTGCCCAGTTCCAGGGCGGCGCGGACTCCATCCAGCCGTCCAATGTACTTTAAGGCGCCACGCATGGACGGCACCTGTTGGCTTACGGCCGCACTTAAGGCCCGTAGCACCTTTTCCTGCTCCAGACGTTCGGCCTGGCGGTCCTGCACCAACTGGTTATTCAGGTCTACCGCCGTTAGGGGCTCCACAAAAAGGGTTTCACCACTCGCCGAACGATCATGCACAATAACCTTGATACGGCCTTTGTGGCTGGTTTTCAGGGGCAACACATAGCGGTCATTACGCTGGACAATCAGCTGATCCTGCCAGTAATCCTGCCAGTCGGGATTACGTAAAAATCCCTGCAAAAAGCGTTGTATTTCAGCGCGCCCCTGGCGTAACTGCCGGCGAATGGCGCTTAATTCTGCACTGGCAGCATCCAGAAGTTCACCCTCATCATCCAGGGCCTGCTGCAGATGCCGCAGCAGCGGCAGTGAAGGCTCCAGGTCTGTTGCCCATTCCGTCAGCGTATCGTTGACTTCCCGCAAGGCCGAGGCATAGTGCTTCTGGCCATGCAAAACCCCGGTTATCTGCTGCAACTCGCGGCCGCTCAGGATAGCGCCGGGGCGCTCAAGCAGATCCAGCAGGGAACGAATGTCCGGGAGAATGTGGATGGGCAACGAAAAGCCGGCGGCAGATCGTTCCGCCAGCGCAAGCGCCAGATTCTGGCGCTGCTGAATTTCAGCAAGGCTTACCCAGGGGTTGAGGTTTTCTACATAATGCTGCCCATAGTCATGGGCACATCTGACCAGCCAGGCGGCACGAATAGCCTCCAGATCGAGGGCTCTGGAAAAGCTGTCCTGCCGGGGAGCCGCCCCTGCCACAGCGCCTTTCATCCGTTATTCAGGCGTGCCTTTACTTTTTCCGCAACCAGCGCCATGTCAGCCCGGCCCAGCAATTGCGGTTTCAGGCTGTTCAACACCTTACCCATATCTTTGGGACCGCTGGCGGCGGTGTTTGAAACCGCTTCGGCAATCAGGGCATCAATGGCTTCCATACTCAGAGGCTCGGGGAGATAAGCGGAAAGAATGACAATTTCTGCTTCTTCCTTATCGGCAAGATCCGGGCGATTTCCCGCTCTGAACTGACTGGCAGAATCTTTTCTTTGCTTGATCAGTTTTTCGACGATACCCAGAACCTCGGTATCGTCCAACTCGCGGCGATCGTCCACCTCACGTTGCTTGATCGCTGCCTGAAGCATGCGAATAGTGGTAAGACGATCAGACTCACGAGCGCGCATCGCCGCCTTCATGTCCTCCTGAAGACGTTCGCGTAAAGACATGCTTCAGTACATCCGAACCAGACGCATGGACTGACGACGCATCCGCTTCAAAGCCCGCTTGCGCGCAGCAGCAGCCTTGCGCTTGCGCTCTTCGGTGGGCTTTTCATAAAACTCGCGACGACGGACTTCCGTCAGGACTCCGGCCTTTTCACAGGAGCGTTTGAAGCGCCGCAACGCCACTTCGAAAGGTTCATTTTCTTTAACACGAACAGTTGGCATAGAAGGTTTCTGACCTCATCAAAAATAAAAGCTTAGCGAGAAAGGGGCAGAGTATAGGCAGATCAACGGCGCGAGTCAAAAAGAAACCACGCTCAGCAGTCGTTGTAAAAAACACGAAACTATAGTTGCATCTGCTTGACACGGCGATCAAAAAGAATGCTAATATGGGAAATCATAAAAACTCTTTTAGATATAGAATATTAGATTACAATGTTGGAGTGATTGTGGTCTTTGATTTCAGGGGATACCCATGCGAACGGAAGTGAGAGAATTAAACGAAGCATTACCCGATGTCTCGCTGGCTATTGATCCGCCCCCCCTGGCTGATTTTATGGAAGGCGATCAGAGCAGTCCCTTTCTCACTCAGGATCAGGAACTACAACTCATACGCCGCCTGCGTCAGGGAGACGACTGCGCCAGAGCCACCCTGATTTCTGCGCACATGCCTCTGGTCAGAGCGGTTGCCCGGGCTTACCGAAACAAGGGTCTCAGTCAGGAAGACCTGCTTCAGGAAGGCTACATGGGTTTATTGCGTGCCGCAGACCGCTTCCGGGAAGGTCTTGGTACCCGTTTTTCCAGCTATGCCACCTGGTGGATTCGGGAAGCCATGCAACGTGCGCTCATCCGCTCCCGCTTCATCCGGCTGCCGGACTATCTGGCAAAATCGCTGCACGCCTACCTGCAGCGAGGTGAAGATGAAACCGAATCGACAGAAGACGTCCGGCGCGAGCAACGCCGGGAAGCCCTGGGGGTGCGTGAAAGTACCATGCGCGCTCTGGATTTTGCCGATATTCGTGTCTGCTCGCTGGATGAAGAATTTACCGAAGGCCCCAGTCGGGTTGAACAGGTGCCTGGCGATACCGCCAGCCCCGACATGGACTACGACCGTGAGTCCATCTGCAAGGCACTCCGGGAGCATCTGGCGGAACTGAATGAAAAACAACGGGAAGTGATGATCTTCCGCTACGGCATCCATGGAGATGCGCCCATGACGCTGGAAGCCGTGGCTGAACGTATGGGCGTCAGCCGTGAGGCAGTCCGCCAGTTACAGGTCAGAGCCCTGACCCGACTGCGTCAATCACTTTCTGATAGCGGCTGGGGTGCCTGACGTTCCTGCAGCATAGCCAACAGACGCCGCAGAGCATGGGCGCGATGACTCACCTGATTTTTTTCTGCCAATGTCCATTCAGCCGCACTTCGCGCACCGCCTAGTGGCCAGAATAACGGATCGTAACCAAAACCCCCTTCCCCCTGAAGGGTTTTACCAATAGTTCCCATCCAGAATCCCTGAGCCACAATGGGGGCAGGGTCATCGGCTGACTCCATAAAGACCAGGCAGGCAACATAATAGGCTGCACGCGATGCTCCGTCTAAAGCACGCATCTGTTCAAGTAAGCGCTGATTATTTTCGGCATCCGTCGCGCCGGAACCGGCGTAACGGGCTGAAAACAATCCCGGTGCACCTTGCAAGGCTGGCACACAAAGGCCTGAATCTTCCGCAAGCGCGGCCATCCCTGAGATGGCCGCGGCATGACGGGCCTTCAGCAAGGCATTTTCCACAAATGTGCTACCATTTTCTTCAGCACCTATAATGCCCTGCTCGTCCTGCCCATGGACGATGTAGCCGTGCGCGTTGAGCAGTGTCCGCATTTCCCGGATTTTGCCGGCATTGCTGCTGGCCAGCAGGATGGGCTTCAAGGCAAAGCCTCAGGAATTTCCTCACGTTGACGGGCAATCAGATCACGAATCCCTTGCCGCGCCAGCGCCAGCATGGCGGCCATTTCCTGATCACTGAAAACCGCGCCTTCAGCAGTACCCTGCACTTCTACAAAAGCGCCGGCACCCGTCATGACCACATTCATGTCCACTTCAGCGTGACTATCTTCAGCATAATCCAAATCCAGTACGGCCTGCCCCTGATACATCCCGACGGAGATGGCGGCTACCCAGTCGCGCAACGGATTACCCTGCACTTTTCCGTTTTGGCGCAGGGTCTGCAGCGCATCGGCCACCGCCAGACAGGCACCCGTGATGCTGGCTGTACGCGTGCCGCCATCCGCCTGCAAAACATCACAATCCACCCAGATGGTGCGCTCACCCAAGGCCTGCAAGTCGACGGCTGCACGCAGGCTGCGCCCGATCAGCCGCTGAATTTCATGCGTCCGACCCGAGATTTTTCCCTTGGCCGATTCACGCTGCATCCGATCCTGAGTCGCTCTGGGCAACATACTGTACTCTGCCGTCACCCACCCCTTCCCCGCCCCACGCAAAAAAGGCGGAACCTTTTCTTCAATACTGGCGGTACACAACACCTTGGTATCCCCGCAGGCCATCAGTACAGAGCCTTCGGCGTGTTTGGTAAAATTGCGGGTAATTTCTATCGGGCGCAGAGCGTCTGCCATTCTTCCACTGGGTCGATTCATTTGCGGATACTCATCATGACGGAGGATGAGCGCATTGTAGACCTGTCCTTCTTTCACCATAACCCCCTATAATGCAGTCGTACCCCCAGGAACGAGGAGCGCCTCATGTCTGCCATCGCGCATGTCGAAATCACCCAATTTCTGAAGCAGCACCATCTGGCTCAGTCACTCACCATTGCTGAAATTCAGACTCTGGCGGAATACGTGACTCATGCCCAGTTTCGCGCCGATCAGGTCATTGCCGAATGGGGCACGTTGGGTGAAGCCCTATTTTTCTGCGTCAAAGGAGAAATGGCCATTATTCACCATACCGCCGACGGCGATGAAATGGAGGTCGTGCGGGTCAAGGAAGGAGAAATGGCAGGAGAAATGTCTTTTTTTGACCGGCAACCACGCAGCGCGCGCATCCTTGCCAAAAGCGAAGACACCCAGGTTCTGGTCCTGACTCGCGCCCGTTATCAGCGACTGAAAGTAGAGAAACCTTACATCACGGTCAACATTCTGGAACAGGCTATCATCAGCCTGGACCACCTGTTTCGGAATCTTTCCCAGAATTATACGGATTTTTCAACTTACATTTACGGCAAGGGCAAGCACTAGGCTCCGCTACGCCGCTGCA
>NZ_JBYCKP010000132.1:0-3023 GCF_057473445.1 Acidithiobacillus sp. TH-A36
GCCCAGTCCTGCAGCCAGTCACTGCGATAAACCTGATATTGGTCGAAAAGATCGGCAATTTGCGCGGCCATCTGCCAGCGGCGTTCCATGGCAGTGCTGCCGTTGCCGTTGAGATAATGCTGCAGGGGGGCAAAATCATGGGTGGATAGCAGCTGCGGAAGCAGCCGTATCAGTCGCCAGGTAAGTGCCTGCTTATCAAGAGGAGAACGGCTGGCGACCTGCTCCCGGCCCAGTACCCTGGCGTAACTGTCCCAGAGAAAACGTCCCGGCAGCATGACCTTGACGGCCGCACAGATCCCCTCGTGCTCTGCCAGGGTCCACTGCAGCCATTCGGCAATGCCGTTACTCTGGACCAGAAAAATTTCTTCTTCGAGAGGCTGCAGCGGGTGATTGCGCAGCCATTCGAGGACGGCATCACGAAGCCATTCCAGGCGGTCGCCCTGGAGGACAATAAAACCGGGCTCCAGGGAGCCGGCCAATGTTTCAGTCATGTAAGGTCCGGCAGTCATTGCTGTTCACAAAGTCTATCATCTGCAGATCCAGCATCTGGCGCAGGAGCCCCTGCATTTGCTCGGCAACTGTTTGGGCATTCCCGTCAATCTTCCCGTGGTCTTGCCAATGCTGGAAGATGGCGCTTCCAGATTGCGGGTCTGCATCCAGACTGACCAGTATTTGCAGGCTCAAGGCATCAGGCTCCAGCATCTGGACAGCGTCGACCCGATCCCGATAAAGGTACAGGGAAACCGGATTCGGGTCGAGAACGGGGGCTGCGGAGAATGTTGGCCGCAATATCAGTTGCTGGACAGGATAGGCATACTGAACCAGCGCATGAACCGCGTTCAGCCGTAGCGGGGTGGTCCAGGGATCCTGCGCTGCTGATCCGCTGTGCTCGGGGAGTGTGTCGGTCTGGGCAACACCCAGAGCCAGTTCCAGCCATTCCAGGTGCGCCAGTTCCAGGGCATAAGGCAGATCCTGCTGAAGACGTTGCGGATTTTGGCTCAGATAGGCCATAAATTCATCGGGAATCTGGCGAAAAAACGGACTGCGACAGGCGTGTTCAGCAATGAACGCATCTCGCCAGCGCACATATTGGTCTTCACCCAGACAGCGAATCCACAGAGGAAAACAGGCACGCAGGGCAGCATCAAAATTACCCACCAGCAGTTCCCGGTAAAGATCTACCGCCTGGGCATCCATAAAGACTGGACGGGGTTGCTTGACCGGATTGCGCAGATGGGCAGTCAGTATCCTGAGCCGGTCCGGTTCATTGGCCGTATCAGAAATCTGCATGAGCTGCTGTTTGCTGTGCAATTTTTCGGGCCTCGCGCAATAAATCCGCCAGGGGCGGGATCTGGTTATCCCATTCCAGCAGAGTGGGCTTGGGGCCAAATTTCTCCCGACTGTGTTGCAGCAGTTTCCATACGGCAGGGTCCACAGCAGCATCGTGGGTATCAATCAGCCAGCCGTTCACATGCTGCTGGTGTCCGGCAATGTGTTGATAAACGATGCGTTCTGCGGGCAAACACTGCATAAATTCCAGAGCATCGTAGTGATGGTTGCAACTGTTCACATACAGGTTGTTGAGGTCCAATAACAGGTTGCAGCCGGATTTTGCCAGCAGCCCCAAAAGAAAGTCCTGCTCGCTCATGGTGCTGTGTGTGTAATCACCATAGTAGGCCGTGTTTTCGATAATCAAGGGCATTTTCAGGAAATCCTGGACCTGCATCACCCGCTGCGCGACATATTCCAGCATTTCTTCCGTCAGGGGCAGGGGCAATAAGTCGTAAAGTTGACCCCGGTCGGAGCAAAAAGCCAGATGCTCGCTGTAGTGCTGAATGCCGTGCTCTTGCATGAAGTCGCCCACGGCTTCCAGGAGATCCATATCGAGCGGTTCCGGCCCGCCGATGGATAGGGAAAGACCGTGACAAATAAAAGGATATCTATCCGTCAACTGACGGAGCTGCTGTTCCGGGCGGCCGCCAAAGCCAATCCAGTTTTCCGGAGCCAGTTCAAAAAAACGGATATCACTCTGGGCAAGGGCCAGTAAGTCGTCCAGAAACTCCCTGCGCAGGCCAAGGCCAATGGCATTTTCAGGCAGGTTGGCGGCGGCATGTGCTCCCGTCATTTATGCGGCTTCGGGCAGCGCTGAGTGGGCTGACGCGGGCTTCATAAATGACGGAAGCGGTGTAATCAGGAATGCATGGCCGACATGTGCATTTTTTCCATGGTTTTTTTGCCGCATTTTCCGTCATGGGCCTTGATGGCGGCTTTACTGACGCAATGTGCCTCCTTCGCCTTGGCGTTATTGGAAGCTTTGGGGGCCATCTTGTTCATGTTTTTTGAGCAATTGCCTTCCTGTTGACCTTTGCCCATCATCTGCGAGCAACTCCCTTCATTTTTGGCGCTACTGCCCATCATGGCTACTGGCTGCAGGGTCGCCGTGCCCGTGGTGGCAGCAATGGCGGTTGCCGGCAATGCCGCCATGGACAAAGCAAAAGCGGAACCGAGCGCAACAGAAACATAGGTTTTTTTCATGACAAATCCTCAACAAAGTGGGTTTTTAGGGAGCAGGCCATGGTGACGCCCACCCGCAGTTTGACTAAGAGCAATCTCTCACAGCACATGAAATCCTGCAACTTTATGGTGAATAAAGGTAATCTGAATCAGAACCTGCTGGCCGTTAGCCATGGTCAGGCGCCATATTCCGCTCCGGTATTTTCCTTCGTTCAGGGTGGTCACATAATTCGCCGTCCAGTGTTTTTGCAGGCCCAATTTTACATCGAGTCCGGCAGCCATTTCCTTAAAGCTTTGCGCTGAGGCTGCTGTCATGAACTGGGTATCTGCATTTTGTGTCCAGAGATTGAAATCCTTGTGAACCAGGGCTGCCATCAGACGATCAAATTGTTTCTGGCTGTGATCAGGCGCCGAAATGCTGCAGTCGCCGGAACCTGCCGCCCATGCACTTTGAAAGATAAACGGCGAGGTGCTGCACAGTAATATCAGTAAAGCTCTTTTCAGCATCC
>NZ_JBYCKP010000133.1:0-1918 GCF_057473445.1 Acidithiobacillus sp. TH-A36
TTAAAATCTTCCATGATCAGCCCCCTTTTTAGCATAGAAGCGTTTTCTTCCGTTTAGACTACTGCCTTCGCGAATATGCCGACCGTTTTGCAAACGCTGCACGATCCCTCCGGAGAGAGGGACGTAATCGTCCTCATACACCAACCGAAAGGTCAGTGGATTAGCGGCAACCTGTTCGATGAAGCCACCTTCAGACAGCAGTGCAAGGGCGGCATTAAAAAGAATATCCTGCGACATAGCTTCTCCTGAAAAAAAGACGCACGAACCCCGTGTTCGTGGCTTAAACGGAAAAAAGCGATGCGCTTAGGAGAAAGTTTCCAACAGACTGGTCTCTGGTGCAAGAATAGCCACCCAAAAAGAAAAACCCCAAAGCCAAAGCCGTGGGGTGGGGGTGGATTCAGTGCCTACGCGACCAAAGCGCAATGCCCAGTGCGATGAGGGCCAGGATCGTGGCTAACGAAAGCCCAGGAACATAGGGTATGTGTCCCATCGAAAGAACCCGCTCAGGAAATTTCGCCAGTCGTATGAGATTCGGGCGAATGAGCACTGCTGCTTATCTGAGCTTTCCTTGCCTGCTCTGATTTTGCGTGGGCATAATCCAAAAACAGATAGAAAGCACCGATAAAAAGAGCTATCCCAATGACTGTTAGCGCAAAAACGGTAATGCCATTCATTCAGAATCTCCTTTTTGTGAGGGTGCAACAATCACTGCGATGAGCACCAACGTAGCCCAAACCACGGCTGCCAGGAATAACTCTTCCAGCTTGTTCTGAGCCAGCGATGCTACCGCTATATACATTGATGCACCTCTTGCTGCCAAAGAAAGCTCGTGTGCCAAAATCCTCCGACGATGTGGCGCATAGAAAAGCCTGAAAAATCTGGATCGGCAAAGCCTATCCCACAAATTATACATGGAAACCTCCTCGAAAAACGGATTGCATTAGCAGTGCCGAAAGAAAGAGGCTGGACAAAATCTATGGAATAGCAGGCAAAGAAAAACCCCAAAGCCGAAGCAAAGGGGTTGAGGGGAAGTTTAAAAGGTCCAGTCAGGAACTCGACTGATCTTGGCAGGCTGCGGAATGAAAGAGGGATGTTCATCTTCCATATCATCCTCTTCAGCCGCTTCAATAGCTGAATCGGGTTCCGGATCCTCTACAGATTGAACATCCGTGGTAGAAACCGCTGCTGCTGGAGATTCTGTTTCTTCGGGCAACAACGCGCCGGCTTCTGCAGAATCGAACTCCAAAACAGCCTTGGGGTCGCTCAGTACCTTGAGCACGCCCAGGACGGTCATTCCAGCAGCAGGGCCACCGGATCCTGTACCATCAATTATCACCTTTATCGCTTCATCTAGGCCGCTGAAACGACCATCAAGGAAAGCCAAGGCGCGTGCTTTGACCTGGATAGCCTTCAGCGTCCCAAGACCCGGAATACCACGCTTTCCGGATCCTAAAGGCCGCCCCAGATAGGTACTAGCCATTTGGGACATCTCCTTGGCTATTTTTATGTGCAGGGGGTTTCCCTTTAGCACCTGTTTGATCTCAGGGTCCGCCAGGTTGATTGGAGTTTTGATCCAGCCAAAGTTGACGGACTCCTCGATGTCCGCCTGAGAAGGTGCGCTTTGCCGGATCACATCCTCCCATTCGGGAGCATCCTTGATCCGATCTTCCAGAATCCGTGGAAGATCGGCAGCCAGCTTTACTCTGGCTTCCAGAACGGTATCCCGGATTTTTTCCAGGGATTTTTGGACTTCAGAGGCATTTTCCTCTGAAACGAGGAATCCTCCGAAGAAACGGGTACCCTTTGCCAACAGGGTAGTTTCAATCGCCTTCCGCGCAGTTCCGAAAACCCGCACAGATTCTCTGGGAAGGATCTGAATGGTGCCAGAACTGGCCAGCACCTTATCCAGATCACGACC
>NZ_JBYCKP010000134.1:0-5376 GCF_057473445.1 Acidithiobacillus sp. TH-A36
AGCGCTTAGTCCTAAAAACAGCTACGGCATTTTCAACTGAATGGAGAACTGCAACACTGAGCATCCGCATTTAACTTAACGGCCTTTGGTGGGTAGCCTTTGCTCAGGTACCCGCCAGCACGTCCATCACCGCCTGCTCGTCATACACTTTGCTGTCCACCTTGCAGTACACCGCGCCTTCATCCTTGAATACCGCCACCTCAGCAATACCCGGAAGCGCCAGCAAACGGGTCGTCAGATTACTCTGACGCTCCGCCGCTTCTGTCAAAGTGAATACCCGGGTCGCCAGGTAACGGGGCCTTTGCATGGTCAGGGCAACCACCAGCCAGATGGCATAAATAATGGCTACCGCCCAGAAAATATCGCTGTAATTACGCGCGCCCGGAATATACAGCAAACCACCCAGCAAGCCTCCACAAAAAGCACCCAAAAATTCGGACGTGGTATACACACCGGTTGCCGTACCTTTGGCACCGGGATGACAGAATTTGGCGACCAACGAAGGCAGGCTGGCTTCAAGCACATTGAAGCCCATGAAAAACAGGAAAAGCGCTACGGCAATCAGCCAGATATTATGGGCTGACAGCGCCATCAAAATGACCGAAACCAGTAAAATCGCAATGGCGATGATGAATACTTCCTTGAGCTTCCGTTTGGCTTCGCCCACGATAATCATCGGCAGCATGGCGACGAAAGAGAGCAGCATGACCGGCAAATACAGCATCCATTGATCATTCAGACTGAGCAGCGGATGCCGGGGATCAATCAGCACCAGCGGCAGCACCACGAATATGGCCGTGAGTCCGGTATGCAGGGAAAAAATGCCAAAATCCAGTCGCAACAAGCTGGGATCGCGCAACACATCGCCCAACATGGCCGGGCTCATTTCCGCATCGCGATGAAAGCGGGTGGGAACTGCCGGAATCACCAGGTAAAGAACGCCAATGGCGGCAAGGGACAAGACCGCAGTGAGCCAGAATATGCCACTGACCCCAATCCAGTGGGCAAGGGGCGCGGAAAGAATCAGGGAAATACTGAAACTGATGCCAATGGTAATGCCGATAATCGCCATGGCCTTGGTCCAGCGTTCTTCCCGAACCAGGTCGGCGGTCAGGGCAATAATGGCGGCTGCCACTGCGCCAGCCCCTTGCACAATGCGGCCAATCAACAACCATTCAATACTGGTCGCCGTAGCAGCAATGGCACTGCCAATGGCAAATATCAGCAGCCCTATGGCAATGACCGGCTTGCGTCCCCATTTGTCAGAAAGTTTGCCGAAGGGAATCTGAAAAAAGGCCTGGGTCAGTCCATAGGCTCCCAGAGCAATACCTATTAACACCGGATGGTCCATGGCACCCCGTAAACCATGGGCATAAACAGAAAACACCGGGAGAACCAGAAAGAGTCCCAACAATCTCAGGCCAAATATTCCGGCCAGGGAAAATACGGCTCGGCGTTCCTTCTGATTGAGTGCGGCTTCAGGATTTTTCATGTACAGCTCCTTGCTGACTATTTATCGGACGATTTATCCGGGTGGATTTTTTCCTGGACAACATAATGATTTTCTGGAATATCAAGACCCTTTTTGAAGAGCGGGTAGGTATAAATACTCTGTTCCAGAAACACCCGGCGCAATGCAAAAGCCGTCAGTGAAGTGACCATGGCCGGGAGCAGAATATGATAATTATTCGTCAATTCCACCACCATGACCGGCGCACTGATCAGGGCTCCGGTACTTGCCCCAACCATCCCCGCCATTCCGCACATGGCAAATAGTGGAATACTGCCATGCCAACCCAGCAAGCCCTCTGCCAGATAACCAACGCCTGCACCCATGGCCGCCCCCATAAACAGGGAAGGCGAAAAAATCCCGCCAGAACCGCCCGTACCAATGGTCAGACTGGTGGCAACGCCTTTCAGAATCAACAGTAAAATCAGAAAGCCGAGCAGATGTAAGTGACCGGTCAAAATTTCCGAAATAGCAAAATAACTGCCACCAATCAGGTAATAATGGCCGGTAAACCAGAACATTCCATACAGGAGCAACCCCACCAGCAACATGGCACTCATGTGTCGCAAATAAGGATTGGGCAAGTAGTATTTGCTGGTCTGCCCTGTCCAGGTCAGCAACTGTATGAACAAAAAGCTCATCAAACCTGCCACAATGCCCAGCAGCGCAAAAGCCGGAAGCATCAGGCTCCCGGAAAGTGTCGGTGTGGGCACATAGGCGAGAATATGAAAATTGCCCAGACCGGTTTCCGTGATCCAGGTCGCGGAAACCGTTGCTACCAGCGTGGATAACACCGTCCAGGGGCGCCAGTCGGGCACAATGACTTCCATGGCAAAAAACCAGCCA
The DNA here is from genome assembly GCF_057473445.1 of Acidithiobacillus sp. TH-A36. Lineage (NCBI taxonomy): Bacteria > Pseudomonadati > Pseudomonadota > Acidithiobacillia > Acidithiobacillales > Acidithiobacillaceae > Acidithiobacillus > Acidithiobacillus sp. TH-A36. The sequence goes on from NZ_JBYCKP010000134.1 coordinate 2,357, forward strand.
CCCAGAGGGGCATTAAAAACCGCTGCGATGCCCGCACCGACTCCGCAACCCACCAGATGAATACGGCGACTGTCGGACATGGGCAGCACATGGCCCATTAATGCGCCCATTGCCGCACCAAACTGCATGGCGGGTCCCTCGCGCCCCGCAGAACCTCCCGAACCCAGAGTCAGCGCCGTCGCCAGTGGCCGTAAAACGGCAATAATGGGGCGTATGCGTCCGCCATCCGTGTGCACCGACTCCATCACCTGACTGACGCCTGCACCTTCAACTTCCGTGGTGACCCGTTGCACCAGAATGGTGACCAGAAAGGCACCCAATACCGGCACCAGAATCACCCACGGTCCCCAACGTGCTGGTGTGGATGGCAAATGCTCGTTGTAATAAAAACTCCAGCTTCCCTGAAAAAACAGGTTGTGGAGCAGCGCTACCAGATAATGGAAAAGCAAAGCACCGCCACCGGCTAACAAGCCCACAAAGGCACCGAGAAGGATCAATCCGGGCCCTTCACCCACCGGAGAAAGCCGATCATGGAGAGTGCGGCGCAGGCTTGTCCATGTCTGTTTCATCGTACGGTACCCCGACTCATTGCGGGCCTCGCTCCGGTCGCAGCAGGACCTGAGGCAGAGAGGCATAACTGAGAATATCTTCCACGGTCACCACAGCCACCACATCCTCATGATGTTCGGGGGGATCCTTTTTGCAGAGCAGCGCCGTCTCGCAGGCACAGGCGCGCAGACGGGCGACCAGATCATAAAGCTGACTGTCATCACGCACCGCCACCCAGTCGGTACTGGCCAGATCACTCAAGGGCACCTGGCGGATTTCCCGACGCAGAATTTCTGCCACCCGATGCGCAGGAATGACCGCCAAAGGCATGGTCCCTTCAATGATCAGCACATGGGGCAACTCGCGACGATGCAGGAGTATTTTCTGTAAATCCTCCAATGTCCGGTCGCCGCGCAGGCGTACCATGGGCGTTTCGATGAGTTGCGCCGCAGGACGCATCAGGTAAAGATTGCTGTGCCGGGCTTCAGGAATAAAATGTCCCCGCCGGATCAGCTTGCGCGTGTAGATGCTCTCGCGGGTAAACAGTCTGCGCACACCAAAAGCCAAGCCCGATACCACAATCAACGGGATAATGATGTGGTAGTCGTTGGTCATCTCAAAAATCATGACGGCGCCAGTGACGGCGGCTCCGGTAGACGCCCCGACCATCCCTGCCATACCCAGTGCAGCGCCCACCGCCATACCCATCTGATAGTCCGGAATCCATTGACTCACCAGGGCTGCGAAAGCGCCCCCCATCACAGCACCCACGAACAGGGAAGGAGAAAAAACCCCGCCGGATCCTCCCGAACCCAAAGTGACCGAAAAGGAAAACACCTTCAATACCAACAACAGCAGCAGAAAGCCGGGATTCAGCAGGGTACTTTCCAGAACATTCTGGACCGTGGCATAACCCACGCCCTCCACATAATAATGTCCGGTGAAGCGTTGGATCAAATACATGGCCAGGCCTACCGCAGCCATTCCCGAAATTGCGCGCAGATAGGCGTTTTTGAACCATTTGTCGAGCAGATCTTCGGTCCAGTACAGGGCATTGGTGAACAGCAAACCCACGCCCCCTACCAACAACCCAAAAACCACATAGGCTACATAATCGGCAGCTGTTTCATGTGCTGTGCTGGCAATAATGCTGGCAGGAATCACAAAAGAAGGATGATTTCCCAGAAACAGGCGTGACACAAAGGTGGCGGTTCCGGTGGCAATCATGACCGGCACCAGAGTACGGGCACTGACTTCCACCAGCATCAATTCCACCGCAAACAGAATGCCGCCAACCGGCGTATTGAAAGTGGCCGCAATTCCGGCACCGGCACCGGCAGCAATCAGGCCCAGACGCTGCCACTCATGCAAGCGCAACCATTGCGACAGACTGGACCCAAAGGCTGCGCCCATCTGGATAATGGGCCCTTCCCGACCCACTGAGCCGCCACTCCCAATGGTAATGGCCGAAGCCAGCGCCTTGATCAGGACCACGGCAGGGCGAATCACCCCGCGCTTGTAGTAAATGGCATCCATCACCTCGGGCACGCCATGACCTTTGGCCTCGGGTGCAAAGTTGCGCACCAGCCAGACCACAATCAGACCACCGATAATGGGGGCCAAAATGATTCCAGCGCCCCAGATACTGGCATCGGAATGTTGCAGTGCATTAAAAGAAAAGGACCACTGACCAAAGAAAAACAGGTTGTGCATCAGGCCGATGAGACGCCGAAATGCCACCGCCCCCAGCCCGGCAATAATGCCGACAAAAAAGGCCAGCAACAGATGGAATAAAGGGTTGCGGCGCAGCCTGCCCTGCCATCCGCCTACTTCTCTTTCGATTACATGGGTCAAAACTTCAGGAGCAATTGGGGTATTTTCCGGCATTACCAACTCTTGGAAATGATTTTGTTTTGACGGTACGCTATCCTTGAAACTCAAACAAATCGATTTAGTTGAATATTGATTCGGATTAATTGATGAATATTAGCGCAGAACAATGGCTGACCCTCTTACTGCTCGCCGAAACCGGCAGTGTCAGCGAAGTCGCCTCCCGCCTGCATCGTGGTCAACCGGCGATTTCTGAACGTCTGCATAAAATATCGGAAGAAGTCGGCGAGCCCCTCTATATCCGGGAGGGGGGCAGCATCCGCCTGACGGAAGCCGGTCAGGTTCTGTTGCCCGATATCCGCCAGCTCCGGGACAAAATCAGCGACATAGAACGCCTGGTTGCCCGCCGCCAGTCCCTGCAGAGCGGCGATTTGCGCATTGCCTCGACCAGTCTGATTGCCAACCACCTCCTCCCGGCCTACCTGCAAAAGTTTCAGAGCAATCATCCAGATATCAATCTGCACATCAAAAGTGGCGTGACTTACTGGCAGGATATTCAGCTTTCCGAAATTGACATTCTTTTTTTTGAGGGGGATATGGATATTCCCAACCTCCCCGCCTACTACGAAAAACTGCCCTGG
>NZ_JBYCKP010000135.1:0-4005 GCF_057473445.1 Acidithiobacillus sp. TH-A36
GCTTACATTCCGGATAACCACTGCAGGAAATAAAGCGCCCGTAGCGACCGGTTTTATAGACCAGGGGTTTTCCGCAGTCGGGACAGTCGCGTCCAACTGGTTCTGGGGCTTCCCGGGGCCCGTCCACAGGACGGGTGTACTTGCAATCGGGGTATCCTGAACAGGCGACAAAACGACCATGCCGTCCAAGGCGCAGAAATAGAGGCTTTCCACATTCCGGACAATTTTCGTCCATGGCTTCGCTGGTGGCTTCGGCGCGACTGACGTTGGCTTTTTCATCCAGCAAGGAGCGAAATGGTCCCCAAAATTCGTTCAGTACCGGCCGCCATTGCTTTTCGCCTCGGGAGATGGCATCCAGCTCATCTTCCATACCTGCGGTAAAGTTGTAGTCCACATAACGCTCAAAATGATTGGACAGGAAGCGTCCAACGACTCTGCCCAGATCAGTGGGCCTAAAGCGACGTTGTTCCGTTTCTACATATTCGCGATTTTGCAGGGTCTGGATAATGCTGGCGTAAGTAGAGGGCCTCCCGATGCCATGGGCTTCCAGAGTTTTTACCAGCGTCGCATCACTGTAGCGGGGTGGCGGTTCGGTAAAATGCTGTTCCGGATCTACGCCCTGAACTTGCGGCTGGTCGCCTTGTTCCAGAGGCGGGAGAATACGGTTGTTTTCATCTTCGTCCGTATCATCTTTCCCTTCCAGATAAACCGCCATGAAGCCGGGGAAAGTAACGGTCGAACCGTTGGCACGCAGCGTCCAGTGGGTCCCGGCATCCATGTCCACAGCGACCATATCCAGGCGGGCCGGGGCCATCTGACAGGCGACGCTACGTTTCCAGATCAGATCATAGAGCCGCCACAAATCCTTTTCGAGAATACCCTGCAGCATTTCCGGAGTCCGGCTGATGTCCGTCGGGCGGACGGCTTCATGCGCTTCCTGGGCATTTTTGGTTTTGGTTTTGTAACGGCGCGGGCTTTCCGGTACAAATTCATGACCATAATGCCCGTCGATGAAACCGCGAATATCGGCAATGGCTTCTTCGGAAAGATTGACGGCATCCGTACGCATGTAACTGATCAGGCCGACGGTTTCACTTCCAATGTTTATGCCTTCATAAAGCTGCTGGGCGACGCGCATGGTGCGGCTGGCGTTGAACCCCAGTTTACGGGAGGCTTCCTGCTGCAGGGTAGACGTTGTAAAAGGCGCGGCAGGCTGACGTTGCCGGCTTTTACGCTCCACTTCGCGGACCTGAAGTGGTTGCTGCTGCATATCCGCTTCCATACCGCTGCGTATGGATTCTGCCTGGGTTTCATTGTTGATATCAAATTGTTCCAGTTTTTTGTTTTGCCAGTGCGTCAAACGCCCGGAAAACTCATTGTCGGCGTGCAGCAGGCGTGCCGCAATCGTCCAATATTCCTGGCTGACAAAAGCTTCAATTTCATCTTCCCGCTCGCAGATCAGACGCAGGGCGGCACTTTGCACCCGACCGGCAGAAAGGCCGGGACGCACTTTGCGCCACAGCAGCGGCGACAAATTGAAGCCCACCAGATAGTCCAGGGCGCGCCGGGCCTGTTGGGCATTGACCAGATCCATGGCGATTTCGCGGGGATTGGCAATGGCTTCCTGTACGGCCTTTTTGGTGATTTCGTGAAAAACCACGCGCTGGGCGGGCTTGTTTTCCAACTGCTTGCGCTCGCGCAGCAGTTCTACCAAATGCCAGGAAATGGCCTCACCTTCGCGGTCCGGATCGGTGGCGAGCCAGAGTTTATCAGCCTTGCGCAATGCCTTGATAATGGCCTCTACATGCCGTTCATTGCGTTCGATGGCTTCATAGCGCATGGCAAAATCCTGCTCAGGATCAACGGCCCCTTCTTTGGGGCGAAGATCACGAACGTGACCATAAGAGGCCAGAACTTCAAAATCATCCCCGAGATATTTCTGGATGGTTTTGGCTTTGGCAGGAGATTCGACAATTACGAGCTGATGGGCCATAGGTCAGTGCAGTATCCGGGTTCCGTCTGTGTCCAGTAAGGCATCTACCCAGAGTGCTTCCGGGCCGGGATCGTTGGCCATTACCATGAAGGCAACCCAGTCAAGGGTTTCCATATCCATATCCTCAAGGTCGAGGGCCAGTAAACGATCAATGATCCGCTCCCGCATGGCGCCGTTAATGACGCCCAGGCGCTCCCAGTCATGCAGTTGACCGCGTGCTGCCACAGAAAGGTTCTGCAGCTCATAGGGATGATAGGCGCGCAGCGCTCTGGGGCTGGTATCTTCCTGTTCTTCAACGGCAAAACCTTCCATCCAGTCGAGGGCGCGCTGAATGTCCGCGTCGGGAAAACCCACGGCACGAAGATGATCTTCGATGACCGCGTCGTCTTCGTCGTCGAGGTGATCCAGTAGGTATGTAATTATGTCTATGACGTCTTCCATGCCAGAGCCTTCAGGGTGCAGGAGGGAGGCGACAGAACCGGCCGCCGGGGCTGGCCGTGAGGTAACCTGATATTTCCATTTCCAAGAGGATGGCCGAAAGCTCGCCCAGCGTCAATCCACAACGCGCAGCAATTTCTTCTGCTGTCAGAGGATCAAAGTCCATGGCTGCCCAGACTTTCGCCTGATGGGGATCGTCAGGTTGCCAATGATCCGCTGCTGTTACTGGTCGGGCCTGGCATAATGCGCCAAATAGCGGCCCCAGCTCGCTCAACACATCCCCGGCACTTTCCACCAGTTTAGCACCGTCACGAATCAGACGATGCGGACCCCGGGACAGCGGCGAGTGGATTGAACCGGGTACCGCAAATACTTCTCGCCCCTGTTCCATAGCCAGGCGGGCAGTAATCAGGGAGCCACTGTTTTCCGCCGCCTCAACAATCAGTACCCCCAGACTGAGCCCGCTGATGATGCGGTTGCGACGCGGAAACAGGCCACTATGTGGCCCGGTTTCCGGAGCCTGTTCACTGACGAGCAGACCATGCTCGATAATCTGGTGCGCCAACTGTAAATGCGTGCGCGGATAAATCAGATCGGCGCCGGTGCCCAGTACGGCAACAGTGCCACTGACCAGAGCACCACGATGGGCCGCAGCATCAATACCCAAGGCCAGGCCGCTAGTGATGATCAGTCCGGTTTCACCAAGACTGCGGGCGAAGGCTTCTGCAGTAGCTGCCCCCAAAGCCGTTGCCGAGCGGCTGCCGACAATGGCCAGCATGGGCTGGCTCAGACAGGAACGCTGTCCCCGAATAAACAACAGGGGCGGTGGGTCGGGAATTTGCCGCAGCAAAGGCGGATAATCGGGATCCGTCCAGCGACATAAATCCGTATCGGGACTATTCAGCCAGCGCCGGTCAGCAGGACGGATAAGGTCTTCGGGGTCTTTTTGTAAGGCCTGAATCTGCTTTGCGGACAAACCGAGGTCCTGCAACAGGCCGGCACCCGTTTGAAAGCAGGCGGCAGCATGGCTAAATCGCGCCAGTAAAGCCTGTTGGCGCTGTGGCCCCAAACCGTTAATTCGGCAAAGTGCCAGCCAGGCGGCATCAGACATTATTTTTGCACTGTGCCATCGGCTGAGGCAGGACTGTGGATTTCATCACCCACACGAATGCTCCGACTGGCCATGGTGATGACCGCATAGGAAACCGAGGGGAAAATCCGGAACACCATGATATTGCCGATAGTTTGGTCCGGTAGTACAAAGGCCTTGCCGGTAACCGCATTGGTCGTCACCCCGCTGCGCTGGATCTGCAGGATATTACCGGGCTTGAGATCATCCCGGGCACCCCGATCAATAATGACTACCTGGCCGACGGTCAGCGCCGGGTTCCCATCCAGTTGGCCAATGATATGACCCGCGACAGTATGGAGGGGTGCACTGGGAAAATAATGAGGGATTGCCGTCGTGACTGCTGGCACCAGGCGTGCACCAAGATCAATTTCTTTGCGGAGTTTGGTGATTTGCACCGCAGCGTGATGACCACTCTGGGTGACCGTCACTTGCCCCAGGTCTT
>NZ_JBYCKP010000136.1:0-5959 GCF_057473445.1 Acidithiobacillus sp. TH-A36
ATCGGAAGATAATCTCACCAGGAATGGCCGCATCAGCGGGCAATCCGGAAATGGCGTCTTCCAGCAGACTCAGGCCACGTTCCAAAGTTTCCCGGAAACGGGTTTCCTCACGCTCCAAAGCACGTTCTACATCACGCTGTGCCTGAGCCAGTTCAGGAAAGGCCGTCCCCATTTCGCGTACCAGTGGCGCAACCAGTTTATGAAAAAACACGTTTTCCATGCCCAACTTGCGACCATGCCGGACCGCCCGCCGAATGATGCGCCGCAGAACATAACCTCGCCCTTCATTAGCCGGCAGTACACCGTCCGTAATCAGAAAACTGCAGGCACGAATATGATCGGCGAGTACCCGCAGACTGGTATCCGTTGTGGCATCCTGACCATAGGTTGTGCCGGAAATTGCGGCCGCTGCCGCAATCAAAGGCTTGAACAGATCGGTGTCGTAATTATTATGCACGCCCTGCAGAACAGCCGCGAGACGTTCCAGTCCCATGCCGGTATCCACGGAAGGTTTGGGGAGCGGGGTCAGTTTCCCGCTGCCATCGCGGTCATACTGCATGAAAACCAGATTCCAGATTTCAATATAACGATCCCCGTCTTCTTCAGGGCTACCGGGAGGGCCTCCCGGAACATCCGGGCCGTGGTCATAAAAAATTTCCGAGCAGGGGCCGCAAGGTCCGGTATCTCCCATACTCCAGAAATTATCTTTCGCGCCACAACGGGAAATGCGTGCGGGATCAATACCCATTTCATTGATCCAGATCTGGGCGGCTTCGTCGTCTTCTTCATAAACCGTAATCCACAGCCTGGCAGCCGGAAGCCCCAGTTTTTCCGTCAGAAATCGCCAGGCGAAAGCAATGACCTCGCGCTTGAAATAATCCCCAAAGGAAAAATTGCCGAGCATTTCGAAAAAGGTATGATGGCGAGCCGTATAACCCACGTTTTCCAGGTCATTATGTTTTCCGCCCGCCCGCATGCAGCGCTGGGAAGATACGGCGCGCTGGTAGGGACGTTGCTCCAGACCCAGGAACACGTCCTTGAAAGGAACCATACCGGCATTGGTAAACAGTAAGGTCGGATCATTGCGGGGAATCAGCGAACTGGAGGGCACAATCTGATGGCCCTGTTCCACAAAATAATCCAGAAAAGCTTGGCGAATGGCTTGCGCTTGCATCGGTCTTCCGTCATCCATAAAAAAATCTAGTCGTTAAAATCATCCGCATTGTTGCCCGGATCCGCCAGTACGCGTCGTATCTGTTCGGGCAAAAATCCCCGTCCCGCCAAAAAACGTGCACGCCGCGCATATTCCCGGGCATCTTCGGGGGCTGTGTTACCAAAACGTTTTCGGTAAGCGGCCTGCGCCTGTACCTGCCAGTTGACGCTTTGTGCTGCTGCCATGCCATCTTGCTCCTTAACGTCAACACCTGCCCGCTGTAAATCCTGACGCAGGCGTAAGGGTCCATGCCCCTGTCGCAGCCGGGTTCGGGTCAACATTTCCAGGTAACGCTGGTCATCCTGATAACCGGATGCCTTGAGGCTGTCGAGGACCATATGTACCTGCAAGTTATCAAAGCCCGCGTGCAGCAGTTTGTCCTGCAACTCCTTGCGACTGTACTCCCTGCGCGCCAGCAGGCGCAGGGCAATGGTCATGGGATCGACAGGAGAATGGCTGGACAATTATTCAACTACCGCAGGCTCCACCACATCATCCGTAAATGCCAGCGGATTACCGGCTGCAACAGCACGGACCTGTTGCTCGATTCTGGTGGCCAGTTCCTTGTGCTCCTTGAGATACTGACGGGCATTATCCTTACCCTGACCAATACGTTCACCCTGATAGGAATACCAGGCTCCACTTTTTTCAACAATATCAAACTTGACGCCCAGGTCCACCAGCTCCGAAAGGCGGGAAATCCCCTCGCCGTAATAAATGGCAAACTCGGCTTCGCGGAAAGGTGGTGCCACCTTGTTTTTGACGACTTTGACCCGGGTATCATTCCCCATGACCTCGTCACCTTTTTTAATGGCACCAATCCGGCGAATGTCGAGGCGCACAGAAGCATAGAATTTCAGGGCATTACCCCCGGTTGTGGTTTCCGGACTGCCATACATGACCCCGATTTTCATGCGAATCTGATTGATGAAAATCACCAGGGTATTGGTTCGGGAGATATTGGCAGTGAGCTTGCGCAGGGCCTGACTCATCAAACGAGCCTGCAGGCCGACGTGCGAGTCGCCCATATCGCCTTCAATTTCTGCCTTGGGGGTAAGGGCAGCTACCGAGTCCACCACAATCAGGTCCACGGCGCCGGAACGCACCAGCATGTCGGCAATTTCCAGGGCCTGTTCGCCGGTATCTGGCTGGGAAACCAGCAGATTTTCCAGATCAACCCCAAGCTTGTGGGCATAGCCGGGATCCAGGGCATGTTCGGCATCAATAAAAGCGGCAGTGCCTCCAGCTTGCTGACAACTGGCAATGGCGTGCAGAGTCAGCGTGGTTTTACCGGAAGATTCGGGTCCGTAAATTTCGACCACGCGTCCCCGGGGCAGACCGCCAACACCCAAAGCCAAATCCAGACCCAAAGAGCCGGTGGAATAAACGGCAATATCCTTGATGGCGTTGTGGTCACCCAGGCGCATCACCGCACCTTTACCAAACTGCTTGTCAATCTGGGACAAAGCGGCCGAGAGGGCCTTGCTGCGTTGATCATCCATCATGTTGTCCTTTTCTGAATTGAGAAGAGTATTCCACTCGGGCATAACCCGTTTTTGCAGCGGCCTGCTCCAGGCATCCGGGTATTGACCGACCCGATTATTCAATCTACGTTTCCGAGCATTCTACCTGAGCAACTGGAATGGGCAAAGACGCCCCGGATAAATCTTTCATCCACACAGCAAACTCAGCAAACCACCCAACGCCACCGATCCGGATGCATACTGTACGTTCCAGCGATCGCCACGAAAATGGCAGGTTCGGACCTGCTGTTGACCATTGCGCTGACCCCAGGCAATACACACGGTACCAACCGGCTTGCCCGACACTGCCCCGCCAGGTCCGGCGATACCCGTAATCGCCGCGCCCAAATCGGCTTCCCGCAAGAGACCATTGAGCATTTCCAGAGCTGTTTCTTCGGATACCGCCCCATAGCGCATCAGGGTTTTTGCCTGCACCCCAAGAAAGTGGCGCTTGGCGGTGTTGCTATAGGTCACTATACCGTGCTGCAAAAGCGCCGATGATCCGGATAAAGCGGTAATCCGGGCTGCGAGGCCGCCACCGGTGCAGGACTCAGCCAGGGCTAAACGCGGCCCACCCGCTTTGGGGCAATGTTGCAACAGCGCCCATTCTGGTGGCGCCATGGATAAATCGAAAGCGTCCGGCGTTTTTTCCTGAAGCCAGAATTCACCGGGTAAAATTTCTGTGCCCTGACTCTGATCGGTAAAGCGACTGAAACTTTGTGGACAAGGCGGCAAATAATGCTCCGCCCAATTGCGCAGACCCAGCCAGTCGCCAGCCGGGACCAAGGCATGCTGCGGAATGACTTTCCAGGCATCGGCGTTGACAAAAGCGCCGAGGCCCAGTGCCGTGCCCTCTATATCAGGCAGGACTGCTGTCAGCTCGATGCGCGCACGCACTCCACTCATTGCGGCCCAGGCTTCCAGGCGCTGAGCGTCGGGCAACACCGCTGGCCGCATGGGCAGAAAAATATGCAGTAATTCGCCGCTGTTCATAACCAGCCCATCGCTCGCAGCCCCTGTAAAATCAGCCAAGCCGGAATCGCTGCCGCCATGTCATCCAGCATAATGCCCGTTCCACCATGAATATGTCGATCCAACCAGGAAATAGGCCAGGGTTTGAGCATATCGAAAAAACGGAACAGCAAAAAACCGATGCCCAAGGCTGCCCAACTGAACGGTATCCAGTACAGGGTCATCAACAGCCCCACCCATTCATCCCAGACAATGGCGGGTGGGTCAAGGGCACGCTTGCCGGCTGCACCATGACGCAGGTCTTCGGCAGTCTGACCACAAAGCCAGGGCCCAACGGCGATCATGATGAATATGACAGCAGCATATATCCAGAGATTGTGCAGTGCCAAAACCAGCAGCAGGTAAAGCGGAACAGCAGCAATGGTACCCATGGTTCCCGGAAGGATGGGCGCAAGACCACTGCCGCCACCAAAGGCCAGCCAGTGATACCAGGGCCTAGAAAACATGCTGATGGCCCCTTATGTCCGGCAGCGCCAAAGGCTGCTCCTGCCAGTAAACATCTACAGGCTCAGTGGCTTGCAGGTCTGCTGGCAAAATCTGTCCCACTGCCGTTATTGGCAAAGCACATCTATGCGCGATATTCATCAATGATGGGGTCAGTGACGGCGGAGCACAAAAAATAAGTTCATAATCATCTCCTCCGGTCAGAGGCCAGCGTTGAAGGCGCGCCAAGTCATGATCAATGCATGCACCCAGGCTCTGACTGAGGGGTAAATGCTCCAGATCAACCCGTGCCCGCAGCCCGGAGGCCTTGAGAATATGACTGAGATCAGCCAGAAAACCATCAGAACAGTCCATAGCGCAGGCCACTCCAGCAGCCTGCGCCGCCCGGCCAAAGTCCAGACGCGGGAGCGGACGCAAGCGCCGGGCTTCCAGTACCAGAGCCTGAGCCGCCGAACAGACAAAATCATAGCCTGGCAGACCACGTGCCACAAAAGCCAGATCGAGGGCGGCGGCTGCATCCCCCAGCGTGCCGGTAACCCAGATCAGATCACCGGGACGGGCTGCATCGCGCCGCATAATGCCCTGCTCCGCTACGCCCAATACGGTCACAGACAAAGTCAGCGGGCCATCTGTTGCTACCGTATCGCCGCCTACCAGCGCCACGCCGGCGCTTTCAGCCAGCATACGCCAGCCCTCGGCAAATGCTTGCAACCAGTATGAATAGCCTTCAGCACGCACTGGTAAAGCCAGACTGAGCAGGCACCAACGCGGCTGCGCACCCATGGCGGCCAGATCGCTGAGATTCACCGCCAAGGCTTTCCAACCCAAATCAGCAGGATCCACATCGGCGAAAAAATGGCGTCCGGCAACCAGCGTATCCATGCTGGTCACCAGAGACTGTCCCGCCGGATCCAGCCAGGCTGCGTCATCCCCCATTCCCAGCAGCACATCCTTACCGCCGCCGCCCAGTCTGCTTTGCAACTGTTCGATGAGTGCAAACTCTCCAACCGCCATGAATGCTCCGATTTTAAACTGGTTCGCGCTTAAGCAGCGCTTTCGTGATGCCGGGACTGATCACCAAGCACCGGCCTGATTGTACAGTAATCCGAGATGAACCATAGTCTGATACAATGCCTTTTGCTCCATGCCCACTGCACCAATCATGACCATTATCAGGCCACCAACAATGCCCCAACCAGAGGCCCGACAAAAGCCAGTCGTGGGGCGTTTTGCCCCCTCCCCTAGCGGTCCCCTGCATGCCGGTTCGCTGATTGCAGCTATTGGCAGCTATCTCAGTGCGCGCAGTCAGGATGGGCTTTGGCTGCTGCGTATGGAAGATGTGGACGGGGACCGGGTGCGGCCCGGAGCTGCGGACACAATTTTACGGCAGCTGGAAGTACTCGGCCTGGATTGGGATGGCCCAATCTGCTGGCAATCGCAACGCCATGATTTTTATCAGCAAGTCATCGACCAGTTGATAAAGGAAGGAGATGCCTACCCCTGCGCCTGCACCCGTCAGGAAATCCGCCGGCACGGCGGCCATTATCCCGGCACCTGCCGCCATGGACTGGCAGCGGGTCGAACTGCACGCTCCTGGCGACTGCGCGTTCCCGAACATTTTCCTGTCTGGGAAGATCGTTTTCACGGTCCTCAGAACACGCCTCCCGAACAGGGGGATCCCGTTCTGCTCCGCGCCGATAATTATTTTGCTTATCTACTGGCTTGCGTGGTCGATGACGGCGCACAG
>NZ_JBYCKP010000137.1:0-3744 GCF_057473445.1 Acidithiobacillus sp. TH-A36
GGGGTATGTATTTGCAGATTTTTTCCGCTCCAGGTTTTGCCGTCCAATTGTATTTCAGTTTGGTAGGTTGTATTCGGGGCAAGGTCATCCAAGTTGAGCAAGGCGGTATAAAACTCCCTGGCGCTGGTGCTCATTTCGCTGCTGCTTTCCCGTAAATGCGGCTGCTGGACAGGCCAATAAGCGATACTTACTTTGGCAGGCCCCATGGTTTGCAGCCAGATACTCGCCGAGCGTTGCGCCGGATATCCGGTCATGGGTCCGGCATGCAGGCTCGTGGCACGCGCAGGTACCTGCATGGCGAAAGCGGTCACGGGCAGGCTGAGGCCCAGCCCTAAGCCCAGCCCCGATCGGGCTATAAAATTTCTGCGTGAAATGTACATCGGTATTGGCTCCCTTTTGGATAGGATATTTGCTCCGGATGTTTGGGCTTCCGTGGCCGTAGCCATGGTCGCTGCAATCATCAGGGACGGTTTCTGTTATGAGCTATTCGTCTTGACCACTGAGTTTGAACTCCACCGAGATGCTCAAATCGAAGATTTTGTCCTTGAGACCTGCGGGGACGGTGGGCAGGCGCGCATTGCGCAAAGCAGCAATAGCGGCACTATCGAAGGTACTCATACTTCCTTTTTGCATGATTTTCACGTCACTAATCTGGCCGTTATGAAGGAAAAAGTGCAACTGTACCCGTCCATTTTCACCCAGCATTTTTGCAGATTCCGGAAAACGGACTGCTGCCTGAATGGCGCCTTTCACTTGTGCCAGATAGTCTTCGCGCACGGCCGGGCTCACCGGAGCAGGACTCTGCAGGGGAGGCGGTGGTGTCGCTATGACTTTGGGTGCCGGAGCTTGCACCGGGCTGGGCAATGGTGATGGGGGCACCGGAATTTTCTCCTGCGGTTTGGCAACAGGGTGTGGAACCGGCCGTGGCGTTGGTCGTGGAGTCGGTCGCGGTACAGGCTTTGGTTGTACCTTTGGCTTGGGCGTGGGTGGTAATGGTTTGGGCGGAGCGGGTGGCACCAGGCTGATGGTAACGGGGGCATTGATGGCTGCCGGTGGGGGGGGCTGTGTTGCGCTTTGCCAGATCAGCACGGCGACAAAAGCCGATTCAATGGCGGCGGCAATCATCAGCGCCTTGAGGTTGCCGTTACCGCTTGGCGCCTTGACCAGACTTCCCAGCGGACGCAAATCTGCGGACATCATGACACGGGTTTGGCGGCAAGGCCGATTGCGGTGACCCCGGCATGACGGCAGGCATCCATGACTTTTACCAGCGCCTGAATGTCGGCGCCCTTATCAGCGGCAATGGTTACCTGGGTTTCTGATGGGTTTCCCTGGCGCAATTGGGCTTCGAGATCCTGGAGGCTGATGGTTTTGTCCTTGAATTCCAGGGTGCCATCGGTATGCAGGGTCAATACCACTTTAGGCTTGGGTAATTCCTGGGCAGAACTGGAACCGGGAAGGTGCGCTGGTAGCCCTTGGCTGGGGATCATGTGGACGGTGATCATGATGAAGAAGATCAGCAAAAATAGCATGATATCAATCATCGGGATAATCTCGACACGTCCTTTTTTCATTTCGAGGTATTGCATGACTCAGGCCTCTTTCGCCGCATAAATGACCGGTTGGGTCTCGGTATTATTCAGGGCATGACTATGGTCCAGTCCGGACAAACGATTGATGAGCATGCTGCGCAAGGTTTCCATTTGATGAACAACAAAGCGCATCTGGTTTTGCAGGCCATTAAAACTGACCAGACCGATAATGGCGATGACCAGACCGGCTGCAGTGGTCATCAGTGCTTCAGCGACGCTTCCGGTAATGGCTGTGGGATTGTTGGCCACATCATTTAAAATCTGAAAAGCATGAAACATCCCGATAATGGTACCCAGAAGACCCAGCAAAGGAGCCAGGGTAACCGTGGTATCCAGGAGCCAAAGACGCTTATCCAGCAAAGGGACCTGACGCATGACCGCTTCCTGAAGAATCTCGGAAAGCTGTGCGCTGTCCTTGATATTGGGGAAACGGATAGGGACCTGGAGCAAAGCGCGAAAAGGAAATTCCGCAGAATCTGCGAGAGGGCGCAGGCTTTGCTCCTTAATGTCCGGAAGCTGTTCCAGGGCGCTCGCCATTTTTTCTCCGAGGCGACTCATGCGGCTTAAAAACAAAAAACGCTCTATGCTCACCCATAAAACGATCAAGAGGAGTACAGGCATGATATAAAGAATACCGCCGGATTTGGCGGCAACGCTGGCTATTGTTGAAAAGTCCATCTTGGTTCTCTCTTGTAAAAGTGCCTCTCCAAAATCACAAGGAGAGGCTGATTCGGTTATTTAATGCCTAGAAAGTGGCATCAATGGTCGCATAAACATTGGTAGGGAGATTGAGTTTCAGATTTGGATTGCTACTGCTGCCGGTATAGCTCTGCACAAACCGGCGATCAAACAAATTGTTCAGATTCAGACTGGCAGTGACGTTCTTGAAGCCCAGAGACTGGCCAAGGGGCGCATTTCTGAATGTGTAACGTAGAGAAGCGTCTGCAAAGAAACGGCTACCCAAAGGCAGGAATTTACCACCCAGGTTATAGTACGACTGCCCCATCTCATGGAGGGAAACTGTTGCTCTCAGGCCATGGTAACGGGCAATCAGCCCCAGTGCCTCGGTATGATGCGGAGCATAGGGAAAAGGCTGATGAGACGAGGTTAAACGGGCGTCGAGGACGCCGAAGTTGGCGTAGGCACTGAAAATGTCGTTCAGGACAACGTTATTCTGCCAGGAGAGGCCCTGATTGATGGCCGTGCCCGCGTTTGCCAGCACAGTCTGATTCAGCGATCCAACCAGTATGGTCGTACTTAAAATGTAGTTCTGGAAATCGACGCGGAAGGCCTGCAGACTGGAACTCCAGGGTCCAATATCCCAGTGTGTACCGACACTGTAAGTGTTGGCTTTCTGAGGTTTTAGCTCGGCATTGTAGGTTCCGGTATAAAACTGGTTGTATCCAGGGGGATTGGTATTTTGGGTAAAATTGGCAAATGCATGCCAATTGTCGGTGATGCGCAGGTTGGCACCCACAGAAGGTAATGCCGAGCCGAAATTTACATTGAATTGACCAGGCTTGTTTTGCGCCAGAGCCACTGTATTTTTAAAATCCCGGGTGACATAAAGATATTTAAAACCAGCTGCCAGGGTAAGTGCATCAACAGGCTTGTAAGTTAAATTGATATAGGGCTGATAGGTGTTGGTGACCACCGGCTCCGAATAGGAAGATCCAAGATAGGTATTGCTGGCACTGAAATAACGGGAATCGTGCAGTGTATTATTATGATTGAACCAGAAACCCAGTTCTGTGCTGACCGGACCAAGCGGATAGATGATACGGGCCAGATTCCCCCAGCGATGAGTATTGTTAACGCTATTTCCCAGTAAAACGCCATTCCTCGCAGGAGAAAATCTGCCAATCGTCCCTGCTGGTGTCAGTAGTGTCTGGGTATATGTAGTTGCGCTGGCGCTGAATCCATTTCCGTAGTAATAGTATAATTGATCGGAAAACTTGACCTTGCCAATTTCGCCTTCATATTTGGCGTAGCCCAGCCAGTTCAGGTACTGATTATAGTTATATCCCGTGTAATTATAATTGGCCTTGCCGTCCGGGAGTAGAGGATTGCTGGTATAACTGTTGTAATCCTGTCCATATTGAGTAATTTGCGCTGCTGTGGCACCATTATAATAGTTGAAGCGTTGATTGTT
>NZ_JBYCKP010000138.1:0-4037 GCF_057473445.1 Acidithiobacillus sp. TH-A36
CCATACCGGTGACTACTCCGTCCCAGGTATGGGTTTCGAGCAAGCTGAGAACATGGGGAATCTGGATGGAGAACAGATTTTTTCCTGCTGAAACATCGGGAATGGCCATCAGATTCCAGCTGGTGTTGGGCTTACCATCGGGCAGATAGGTGTGGAAATGGCCTTCCATGGCGGCGAGCGAGGTGGGCTGGTCGTGTGCCACTTCCCGACCCAGTTCGTCACCAATAAAAATCTGCAGTGGCGTGATAATGATCAGCGCCAGCAAAGTCGGCTTCAGGAGTTTGGTAAACAGATCTGCATGACGATTTTTGAGGATGAACCAGGCGCTGACTGCCGCAAAGAAAAACAGCGCTAATTCTACGGTAGCTACCCACATATGCGGAAAGCCGATATTAAAGTTCGGGTTGAAAATGGCTTGCCACCAGTTGGTGACCTGAAACAGTCCATCTTTCAGTTGAATTCCGGTGGGAGACTGCATCCAGCCATTGGCGACCAGAATCCACATGGCTGAAAGACTGGATGAAAGGGCCACGTTGAAGGTGGCAAAAGCATGCATGCCCTTGCCGATTTTGCCCCAGCCAAAAATCATCAGGCCAATGAAGCCGGCCTCGTACATGAAGGCGGTGATGGTTTCAAAGCCGAGAATGTTTCCGAAAAAAGGGCCAACAGCCTGGGAGAAAGGGCCGTACAAAATGCCGAAGGCCATTTCCATGGTCACGCCCGTGGCCACACCAGCGCCGAAATTGACGATAAACAGCTTTTCAAAGAAGCGCTGCAGGCGGTACCAGTGTTCATTGCCGGTCTTCAGCCAGGCCACCTCCAGAAAAAATAGCAGCCACGACATGCCAATGGTCACCGGAGTCCAGAGAATATGCATGGAGGTGATGAAGGCAAAATCGAGGCGACTGAGAAGCACGGGTAAAGTGTCTTCAATAATCATAGTTGAATCCTCGTGAACGGTTGTTTTTAGGTGTTGCTGACTGGGATAAAAGCATCTTTTGTTCCTGACTGGTTTGCTCGGATTAGGCTCATATAAAAACATGATCTTATATTATTATTCGATTATTAAGTCGCTATTTTTGGTTCATTTCACTCATGATGCACTGGTTCATATCAACCGCAGTGGGTTATATAAACCAGTTTCTTCAAGCTAGGCTTGTGCCGACCAAAATTGTAGTATGGGCATACCTTGGTGAGCTTCGGAGTGCGGGTGAACCGCCAAAAACACATGAAAAATACAGATAATGTCGCCAGACCGACCCGGGAGATGCAGACCGGGCACAAGCGTTTGGGTGTACTGCTTTTCATTATTTTTTTGCTGGTCATTTTGTTGGCTGTGTCCTTTATCTGGAAAAGTGCATTGGTTTCCGAATCCGGGAAAGCCAAAATGACTACTTCAGGTGCCACCAGTGTATTCCTGACCTTGCCGAAAACGCTTGCCGCTACCGGTTCAGCAGTATCCACAGCTAATACGCTGTTGTTGACTTCTGCAACCAGATCGCCTTCTTTACCGGTGCCTGCCATGTCATCTACAAGTCCTGCCAAAGTTGCAGCAGGCGTTCCCGCATCTGTTAAACCGGTACCCATTCCCCATGCTTGTCAGCGGGCGGGTTGGTATGTGCAACTGGGTGCTTTTGGAAAAGTCACTATGGCGGAGCAATTGCTTCAGGAAGTCGGGAAAGCGGGTGTCAAAGCCTGCGTGGGGACACTTTCCGTCAACCATCTGTTTCGGGTACTGGTAGGGCCACAATCCAGTAAAAGTGATGCGGGATCAGCAGCCATGGGAATTGGCAAAAAATCGGGACAGCAAGGCGCTTATCCGCAGTACTGGGCACCTGAGTAAAGGTGCGGCATATTTTTTCAGGTAGTTATGAACCATAAACGCTCCGATTGTCAGCGATGTCGCATGCGCGCCCAAAGCATTTTTGCCGGATTGACCCCCGAAGAGCTCTGTAGTCTGGGTATGGAAGTAGAGGATATGGAATCCGGGCACGGGGCAGTTCTATATCGGACTGGAGAACCCGCCCGATATGCCTATACCCTGCGGGAAGGTGCAGTAAAGTTGTCAAAATCTCTGGAAAACGGTCAGGAAGTCATCGTTCGTATTCTTCATCATGGCGACCTACTGGGTTTTGAAGGTATGCAGGGCGAGCCTCATCGTCATACGGCCATTGCACTGGCGCCGAGTCAGCTCTGCCGGCTGGATCTGGCAGAACTCCAGCGCTTGTCGGAACGATTACCCAAAGTTCAGGCAGCTATTTTGCAGCGCTGGCAGGACGCTCTGCAAAGCAGTGAAGAGCAGATTGTCGAGTTGGGTGCCAAACGGGCTGAGGCGCGTCTGGCGACTTTTTTGCTGCAATGGTCGCAGCGCTATCCGCAATTGCGCAGTTTGCCTTTCCCGTTGACGCGAACAGATATCGCCGCCTTTCTGGGGCTTTCTACCGAGCATGTCAGTCGGATTATGGCAGATTTCAAGCGTCAGGCATTGATTCAGGAGCAGGGCGGTCAACTGGAAATCTTGAAACCAACAAGTCTTGCACATATTGCTGGCATGCCTGATGCGCATAAAACCGACTAAATCAGTCAAAATTGATTTTTCTCAATGCCGTTCAGCGGTGGCTGCAGGATACTCTCCACTGAGTAAGTTCTGATGAGGTTGTATTCAGCAGATATCAAAAATGATTGATGTAGCCGCCCCGGCAAATCGTCTGGGCGGCGTACAGACTTAACTTTAGGAGTATCCCTATGTTTCCACAACAAAATATGCATGTTGGCATGCGTGGGGCAGGTCGTGATCCTGTCCGGGCTGCCCGTCATCAGCATGACCAGAATGTTTTCCATCGCCTTCTGGCGCTGCACAATGATATTCAGCGTGATCTGGAAATCCTGCCCGATGGGATTCGCTCGCGAACCCGTTCGCACAATCCGGAAGTGGTCACTTTATTGCATGATCACGTCCCTGCCATGAAACAGCGCTTGCACGAAAATTTTGGTCTGCGTTTTTGGGATCCGGCTTTTGCCGAGTTGTTTGCTCAACATGACAAAGTGCATATGGAAGTCAGCCTGCTTCCAGATGGTGTGATGATTGAAGAACGTAGCGATGATCCCAATGTGGTGACCCTGATTCAGGCCCACGGACAAGTGATCAATTTGTTCGTGGCCCATGGTGAACAGCAGGCGCAACAGGAAAGTCCGTTGCCCGCTGAGTATGTCCGGGTTTTATAAGATCGCTCGTTCTGGGCCTGTCAGCGACTCATTCGCAAGATTCAGTCTTCCAGTGCTTGTACATTAATATTCGGGACGCCTTCCAGAGGGGGGCGTTCCCAGTCATATTCCCGCTTTTCATTTCCCGGGCTTGCCTGCTGATATTTTTGAAAGGCCCTGAGCTTGGCCAGTTCACTTTGCAAAGCCAATTCAGCGGCGACAAAATCCATTTCTGAAGCCTTACGCTCTTTCAGGATACGCTCAGCGGCGCTGATACGATTTTGGCTGAGTTTGGGGTCAATATCGCTGACGCGTAGTCCGTTGTTGGCCAGAACCGTCACCATTTCGTGCTGAACTTCTACCATTCCGCCTTCAATGAAAAGAATTTCCGGCGGTCCTTCAACGGGGGTGATGCGTAACTCGCCAGCCTTGAGAATGCTGATTAACGGTGCATGACCGGCCAAAATGCCCAGTTCACCCAATTCACCGGGCACAACCACAAAAGTGGCTAGACCAGTATAGATTTCGCCATGCACATCGACGATCTGAAGATGAAAATGACGTGACTTTGCGATCATGGTATTTCTGTGCTCCAGATAAAATGCTTAAGCATGCGTCAGTTTTTGTAGAAGAGGAACCTTGATCTGGTCCAGCAACAGCGTGTAGACAACAGTCGCTCCCAGCAGACAAAGTACAAAAATCCAGGGGATAGGGGCCATCAACCATCCCATGATGGCCAGAATGCTGACAATCAGGATGTCTATCAGACTGGCGACGCTGAGGAATGTTCCGGGGCGGGAAGCCCAGAGGTGACCGCGCTCGCGGACCAGAAA
>NZ_JBYCKP010000139.1:0-1402 GCF_057473445.1 Acidithiobacillus sp. TH-A36
GTCCGGCCAGGGCCAGCATCCAGTATTTATGGTTCAGGGCCACTTTCAGGGTGCGAATATAAAAATCGCGGCTGTCCTTGAAAAATCGCTGAAAAATCCCGTCTTCAGGTAAGTGACCCGTATCATGCAGATCAGTCCGGGCGTGGGCATGATTGGGTTTGAGATAACGGCTGCAGAGCATGGGGGTAACGCTCAGGGCGACCATCCCGGAAATCAGGATGACCACAGCAATGCTGACCCCGAAGTCCGAGAATAAATGACCGACAAAGCCCCCCAGAAAAATCAGCGGCAGAAAAATGATGGACAGGGACAAAGTCATGGACAGCACCGTAAAACTGATTTCCCGACTGCCATTGAGGGCGGCAGTCATGCCGGTTTCACCCCGGTCGATATGTCGGTTGATGTTTTCCAGCATCACCACGGCATCATCCACCACAAAACCCACGGAAAGGGTCAGGGCCAGCAAGGTCAGGGTATTGATGCTGAAACCGAGCAGCATCATGACCAGAAAGGTGCCCAGCAGGGAAAGGGGTATGGCGACCGCACCGATGAGGGTGGCCGAGGGGCGGCGCAGAAACAGCCACATGACACCAGCTACCAGAATGCTGGCCAGGATGAGGGTCATCAACACTTCGTGTACTGCCGCGCGAATGTAATCGGCCAGATCGAAAACATTGGTCAGATGCACCCCGCCGGGCATGGCCGCCTGCAGTTGCGGCAACAGGGCGCGGATTTTGTTGGAAATGGCAACGGTATTGCTGCCGGGCTGCCGTGTTACGGCGAGAACAATGCCGGGCGTTTTGTTGATCCAGGTCTCCTGCTGGTTATCTTCGGTACTGTTGACGGCCTTGCCAACCGCACTGAGGGGCACCGCCTGTCCGCCTTCGTAGGCCAGAACCAGATGGTTGTAGGCTTTTGCGGTATGTAACTGACCATGTACCTGGGTGGCGAAAGCCTGATCGCCCCCATCCAGGGTGCCACCGGGCAGATTGACGTTGGCGTTACCCAGGGCGCTTTGTACAGCCTGCAGACTCAGACCCCGGGCAGAAAGGGCAAAAGGATTCACATAAATGCGCACGGCGTAGGTTTGTGCCCCGTAAATTTGTACGTCAGATACCCCGGATATGCCGGATAATGCCGTGCTGACCTTGGTTTGCGCGTACTTGTCCAATTCATAGAGCGGCATGTTGGGCGCGGACATGCCAATATAAAACACGGGCTGGGCCGAAGGATTCATTTGCCGGACCGAAGGTGGCTCGGGCATACCCGGTGGTAGAAAATGCTGGGCCTGGGAAACGGCGTTGGACACCTGCTGGGTGGCCCCCAGCGCGGATTTGCTGAGATCGAACTGCAGGGTGATCTGGGTGACCCCGTTTTGACTGACGGCACTCATGGAGTTGAG
>NZ_JBYCKP010000140.1:0-10979 GCF_057473445.1 Acidithiobacillus sp. TH-A36
CTTTTTACACCCTGTTTAGCAAGCAGTAGGAGAACATGCGCACAACATCCCAGCCCAGACGGATTATTTATCCCGGCACTTTTGATCCAATTACCCATGGTCATGAAGACCTGGTCCGCCGCGCTGCCCAGCTTTTTGACGAGGTCGTGGTGGCCATCGCCTCGGAAACTCCTAAAAATCCCATATTTCCGCTGGCCGAAAGAGTTGCACTGGCCACGGAAACCCTCACAGGTATTCCGGGAGTCCGGGTACGCGCTTTTTCCGGATTATTGATCCACCTCTTGCAGGAAGAAAAAACCCATCTGATTTTGCGCGGATTACGCGCCATTTCTGATTTTGAGCATGAATTTCAATTGGCTTCCATCAATCGCCGCATGGATGCGCAAATTGAGACCCTGTTTTTGATGACTTCCGATCAGCATACTTTCCTTTCCTCCAGCCTGGTTCGGGAAATCAGTCGCCTGGGCGGAGATGTCAGCGCTTTTGTCCATCCTGCTGTAGCCAGCGCCCTGAAACAACATTTTCGCGACGGTGTGGACCTACGCCATTCAGAAAAGTAGAATATGGAATTGGTCCAAGGAGAAATAAATGTCTCTGCTTATTGATGAAAACTGCATCAACTGTGATGTCTGTGAACCCGAATGTCCCAACAGCGCCATCAGTATGGGGCCGAAAATCTATGTCATTGACCCCAATCTCTGCACCGAATGCGTTGGCCATTACGACACGCCGCAATGCATGGAAGTCTGTCCGGTGGATTGTATCAGCAAAGATCCTGAACATGCAGAATCTGCTGAACAACTGCAAAGCAAATTCCGGCAACTTACCGGACAGGCCTGAAAGGCTCTCGCAGCAGACTCAGGAGCGGAGCGGATTGGCGATCAAGCCGGTCACTCTGCTCCTGAATATTGGCAAGGCTCTGTTCCAGCTGCTGCACTCTCGTATCAATATTACCCATAGTCGTAGCAATGCTTTGTAGGGCATTCAGCTCTTCTTCGGCATTCTGATGAAATAGCTGGAGTTGCTGGTTCAAGACGGCCATGATTTCATCCACCCAGTTTTCTGCTTCCCGACGGGTTTCGACGACAAAATCCCGGGTTCGGCCCGCTACCGTTAAAAATGCCTTACGCACCACGCTACTTTGAGTGTTCACCGCAATTTCCAGCATCATTCCAAAACGCTCGTAGCTTTCAGACATATCCATCAATTCCGCACGTCTGGGCATCATGGCGTAGGGCACGGCCCGCAAGGGGGGCAGGCGGTAACGCTTCTGCAAGGCCTTATATTCTTCTGCGACCATGGCGGACACTTGTTGTGCACCCTCCAGTGCCCGGTCAAAGTGGGCAATGGCTTCACTGAAAAACTGCCGAAACCGCTCGACAATTCCTGCGGTTGTCCAGGCCGAAAGCATTTCCGCCTTGGCGTTACTGATCACCAGATCAAAGGTGCTGGGTGCCAGAGGAATCAGCAACAACTCTTCCACTGCCTGGCGGAACCGGGCTTTTTTCTCTTCAAAAGCCTGTCGATCCTGCTCAAAATTTTTGAGCAGGATCTGGTGCTGTGCAACCAGTTTGGGGATTTTTTCAGCCGTACGGTCCTTGAGACTCTGTACACTATCCATTTGCGCCAAAAGACGATGGCGCTGATCCTGCAACATATTTTTTTGATCCAGCACCGCCCGCTCTATGAGCGTCCGGCATTTTTCC
The DNA here is from genome assembly GCF_057473445.1 of Acidithiobacillus sp. TH-A36. Classification (NCBI taxonomy): domain Bacteria; kingdom Pseudomonadati; phylum Pseudomonadota; class Acidithiobacillia; order Acidithiobacillales; family Acidithiobacillaceae; genus Acidithiobacillus; species Acidithiobacillus sp. TH-A36. Next base: position 1,707 of record NZ_JBYCKP010000140.1, read on the forward strand.
TTGATGGTTTCATGACGCGCTGGCAAAAGTACTTCCGCTATGGAGCGTTCCAGCGCGGCCATGCCACTGCGCTCCAGCAGTTCCGCATCCTGACGGATTCGGGCAACCAGGCCTTTTTGACCGGAAACCGGAATGACCTGATCGGGGCTGATACGTAAGCGGGTTGCCGTATTAGCCACCTGCCGGGTAATTTCATGTTGAATATCGTCTTCTTCCCGCAACTCGTCCCAAAGGGTGTCAATTTTATTCAAGAGTACAATCTGCTTTTGATGGGCATTGCGCATCAGGTATTGATCCCAGATCATCAGATCACTTTGCGTTACTCCGGTATCTGCACCCAGAAGAAAAACAATGGCGTCCGCATCTGCGAGCATGCTGAAGGTCAGTTCCGGTTCGGCACCTATGGCATTGAGCCCCGGAGTATCCAGCACCGTCAAGCCTGCATCCAATACCGGGTGTGCCAGATATAATATGGCGTGCCGCCAGCGCGGAATCAGTACCTTACCCAATCCGCAAGAAGGGCAAACCGTGCGTTCGCGATTTTTGGGGGTGCGGTTCAGCGGCGGGCAAAGACCAATACGCCGGGCATCTTCTACGGCCACACAAACCGTTTCCGTCAAATGCGCCAATGACTCGGACCGCTCCTTTTTGTCTGCCACAGACAAGGGGAACTTGCGCCAGGCACTTCCCGCCTTCTTAAGCTTTTCAATGCTGACATCGAGGCTGCGGCTGGCAATGGGCAGCAGCTGCAGACCGGGTCGGCCTTGCGGCGCACCGCGAATTTCCACGGGACACATAGTGGTCTGGCCAGAGCTGGAAGGCAGGAGTCTTTGCCCCATATCCGAAAAAAACAAGGCATTGATCAGTTCGGTTTTACCCCGGGAAAACTCGCCGACAAAAGCAATGCGCAGACTGTCCTGTTCTGTGTCGTAGGCCAGGGCTTCCAACTGCAACATGGTTCCACTGGGCAGCAGGCCGAGGTCGGCAGTGAGTGCCGCCATTTCGTGCAGACCACTCACCAGATCCTGGCGCCAGCGGTTCAATTCAGACAGGCCCTCCAAAATCGGTGAACGGATAATCGACTGCTCAGTGCTCATAGGTACTCCCGACAGGTCAGTGCTGACAATGGGAACAATAAGTAGTCGCCCGCCCGCCGATGCGCATTCCCTGCAAAGCTTTTCCGCAGCGGATACAGGCTTGTCCTTCTCGTCCGTATACCGCCAGAGATAGTCGAAAATAACCATTTCTGCCATCTGGTCGGGTAAAGTCTCGCAGAGTCGTCCCCCCCTGCTGAATAGCGGCTTCCAGCACGGAACGCACGGCTGCGGCCAGAAGCGTGTAGCGGGCCAGAGAGATGCGTCCGGCCGGACGACGCGGATCAATGCCTGCGGCAAAAAGGGCCTCATTGGCGTAAATATTTCCCACACCCACCACTTGATGCGCATCCATCAGAAAGGCTTTTACCGGAATCTGGCGCTGACGACTCTGAGCATGGAGATAGGCCCCGGAAAAATCCTCACCCAGAGGTTCCGGTCCAAGGCGGGCAATCAATGGGTGCGCATCCGCTTCTTTCAGCCAGCAAAGTACGCCAAAACGACGGGGATCATGGAAACGCAAACACGTATCCTGAGCAAAAAGCAGGTCCACATGATCATGTTTCTCCACCGGAGTGTCCTGCGGAAGCACCCGCAAGTGTCCACTCATCCCCAAATGAATCAGAATGCTGCCCCGTTGCAGATCCAGCAGCAGATATTTGCCGCGCCGTCTTATTTGCTCCAGTTTCTGACCGGCAACCTGCGCACTCAAATCCGCATTCACGGCCAGGCGCAAACGTGATTCGCGTACAATCGCGCCCTGCAGATTTTTTCCCAAAAGATGCGGACTGATTCCCAGACGGGTCACTTCCACTTCCGGTAACTCAGGCATGTTCAGGGCTCCTGGCGCTACTTACACGTTCTCTGCCTGCCAGATCACAATGCGTGTGTACCTGCTGAAAACCATGGTCATGCAGGAGTGTGCGCACCGCAGCAGCCTGCTCGCACCCATGCTCCAGCAAAATATGTCCCCCCGGATGCAAACGCGAACGGGCACCGAAAATAATATATTCCAGACATTCCAGACCCGTTGGACCAGCCACCAGCGCAGTCCCGGGCTCATGCCGCAAGTCCGGCAGATGGGGGTCATTACTGGCAAGATAAGGCGGGTTGGAAATAATTTGATCAAAACGCAGGGTTGGATCCAGGGGAGCATACCAATCACCCTGCAACCACTGGATGTTTTTTACCCCGATTCGATCCCCATTCAGCCGGGCGACGGCCAAGGCTTCCGGGCTTTGCTCCACCGCAAAAACGCTGGCTTGCGGCCGTTCACGGGCCAGCACCAGGGCCAACGCTCCAGACCCTGTGCCCAGATCAAGCAATTGCAGAGCATCACCAGCCTGATTCCCGGCCAGAGCCAGACTGACCAGTAATTCACTATCGGAACGAGGAATTAATACTGCAGCAGTGACTGCCAGATCCAGTCCATAAAAGGACCATTCACCCAGACAGTAAGCCAGAGGCACACCGCTGAGTCGCTGGTCCAGCAGTGTCTGTAATTGCGCTTTTTCAGCGGGAGCCAAAACCTTTTGAGGATTTACCAGAAGTTCCGTGGAACGGAGACCGAGACCATGTGTCATCAACCAGCGCGCTTCCTGGGCAGGCTGGTCACTGACTGCCGCCAACTGCGCACCCAGATGGCGCTGCCAATCCTGAAGACTAATCATCACCCAGATTTTGCAGCAAATCGGCCTGATATTCCTTGATCAACGGCTCAATGACGGCATCCAGGTCTCCCGCCAGAATAGCCTCCAGCCGGTACAGGGTCAGATTGATACGATGATCCGTCAGGCGTCCTTGCGGAAAATTATAAGTACGAATGCGTTCGGAGCGATCACCAGAACCAATCAAAAGCCGCCGGGTTTGTGCAGCACTGCTCTGCTGTTTTTCCTGCTCCGTTTCCAGCAGTCGGGCCTGTAACAAGGCCATCGCTTTGGCACGATTTTTGTGCTGTGAGCGATCTTCCTGACAGGCTACCACCAGCCCCGAAGGAATATGGGTAATCCGGATGGCCGAATCAGTCTTGTTGATATGCTGACCACCGGCACCACTGGCTCGAAAGGTATCAATTCGCAGATCCGCCGGATTGATATTGATCTCACTGACCGTATCCACCTCCGGCAATACCGCCACCGTACAGGCAGAGGTATGGATACGCCCCTGGGCTTCAGTTTCCGGGACACGCTGAACCCGATGGCCGCCCGATTCAAACTTGAGTCGGGAATAGGCACCGCGCCCGCTGATTTCCAGCACGGCCTCCTTGTAGCCGCCCCGCTCCGACTCCGATGCCGACAACAACAGCACTGCAAAACCCTGACTCTCGGCATAACGGGTATACATGCGCACCAGATCGCCAGCAAACAGAGCGGCTTCTTCTCCCCCGGTCCCCGCACGTACTTCCACGAAAACGTTGCGCTCATCATTGGGGTCTTTGGGCAACAAGCGTAAGCGCAAGGACTCTTCCAGTTCCTCCAGATCTTTATTGGCGCTCGCCAGCTCGTCATGGGCCATTTCCCGCAAATCGGGATCGCGCTCTTCAAGCAGCATTTTTTCCGCTTCGTCATGATCACGCTGACGCTGTTCGTGACGGCGCAACAAATCCAGTATGGGACTGATTTCACCCAACTCTCTGGAAAGACTCTGAAAGCGCTGGGTATCATTGACCAACTCAGGGCTGGTCAACATCTGGCTCAGTTCTTCAAAGCGAAAGGCCAACTGTTCCAGCTGGCCCTGCAAACGCGGACTGAGGCTCATCCTTCAGCATCACTGAGATGAAAAAGAATGTCCAAAGCCGCAACCAGACTCTCATTGGTGGCTTCCTGGCAGGGCTGGCGCAAGGTCGCAATGGGATCATGCAGCACTTTATTGATCAGCGCCTTGGAAAAAGCATCAAGAACCGCGTGCGGGTCCTGGCCCTGATCCAGATAATGCTGAAAACGCCGCACTTCGTCCTGACGCCGTTCTTCCACATGATCGCGCAGGCGGCGGATAGCCGGCACCACATCCAGACTTTCGCGCCACTGCTGGAATTGGCCCACTTCATCGGCAATGATCAACTCGGCGGCTGCAGCGGCTTCACGTCGCGCCCGCATTCCCGCCTGGGCAATATCATTCAGATCGTCCAGCGTGTACAAATAACACTGCTCAATACTTTCTACTTCAGGGGCAATATCCCGGGGTACGGCCAGATCCACCAGCATCAGGTCGCCACGTTCGCGCTGCGCCATGACGGCAGATACTGCCTCACGGCTGACAATGGGCTGGGTACTGGCCGTGCAGCTGACCACCACATCGGCGTCATGCAGAAGACTGGGGATCATTTCCAGGGCATGGGCATTTCCCGCAAACTTTGCGGCCAGTTGCTCACCACGTTCGGGGCTGCGATTGGCCACGGCAAATGTACTTACGCCGTGCTCCCGCAAATGGGTGGCCACCAGTTCTATGGTATCTCCAGCCCCAATCAGTAATACCGAGCGACCTTCCAGACCACCGAGCAACTGTTTGGCCAGACTGACCGCTGCGTAGGCCACACTCACCGGGGCAGAGCCAATGGCGGTTTCCGACCGCACCCGTTTGGCAACCCGAAACGTCCAGTGCAGCAGGCGATTCAAGACCGGACCGGCTGCACTGCTGTCAGCAGCTACCTGATAGGCATCTTTCACCTGTCCCAAAATCTGGGGTTCACCAATAATCATGGAATCGAGGCCGCAGGCTACCCGAAACAGATGACGGACCGCCTCTGCGTCGCTGGAGTAATAAATGTGTCCATCCAGAGAACGGGGATCAATCTGATGAAAAGCACAGAGCCAGTTCTGCAAGGCCTGACGATTCGACCCATGACCGCCATGCACGTAAATTTCGGTGCGGTTGCAGGTAGATACAATCAGAGCTTCCTTGACGAGTCCCTGATCAAGCAGATCGCGATGCGCCACAGCCAGCGATTCTGGAGAAAAGGCGACCTTTTCCCGAACCGCAATCGGGGCAGTATGATGACTTAGACCAAAGCAGAAAATAGCAGCGACCGTCCCTGCAGAGCGACGATGGAGGGGCTGAATTGTCGCTGACCGCGCACAGGATTGCAAGCAGCAGCGCCAGCAGTTATTGTGCTTGCTGAATGATCAATCCGGAGCAGATGGTATGAGAAGCAAGCTGAGCGGCATGGTGGCAGGAATACTGCTCAGCCTCATCGCTGGAAATGCTGTGGCCGATACCAACCCTGCCGGGATGACCGGAGAACAATTGTATTACCTCCTGGTTGCCGAATTTGCGACCTTGCAGCAGGAGCCGAAGCTCGCCATACCGGCATGGGCAGAAGCGGCCAAACTGGCTCCCGAGGCAAATGTTTTAGAGCGCGCCACCCAGGCTACCGCCCGCTTCGGAGATTTTGATGACGCCCTGACCCTGGCCAGAAAATGGCGGAAACTGGCACCCGATAGCGCCAGGGCCGACCAGTTTGAGGCAGCACTGCTGCTGACCAAAGGTCATGAACAGCAAGCCATCAACCTGCTCCAGGCAACTCTGGCGCGCTTTCCTGATGATCCCAAAATCACCCTGCAACTCTCGGAATTACTGATTGCCCACGGCCAAAGTGGCGAAGCAAAGCGACTATTGACAGCGCTGGCCAGCAAAAATCCAAATTCTGCGAATGCTTACTATACCTTGGGTCGCATTGATCTGATCGAAAACAAGCCCGACCATGCCATCACATGGCTGGAAAAAGCGCTCAGCCTGCGACCTGACTGGCAGGAAGCTGCCATTCAACTGGCCGAGGCCCTGCAAGCCTCCCAAGGGCCGACCGCAGCCCTGCACAGTATTCAGTCTTTTACAGCCCATCATCCTGAAGCGACAAAAGCGCGCCAGTATCTGGCCGCGCTGTATTTGAAGATGGGAGGCACAACCCAGGCCTACCGGCTGTATCAGGGAATGGCGCAGCAGCATCCGGACAATCCCGAAATCGCCTTGTCCCTGGGGATCATGGATATTGAACGCCACAACTGGCAGGCGGCTGAAAGCAGTCTGCAGCACGCCCGCGATCTCGCCCCCCAATCTCCCGCACCCATATATTATCTGGGCCGGCTGTATGAGGCCCAGGGCCGCTGGTCAGAGTCTCTGCAGTGGTATCAACGCATTCACTCCGGCCCCCTGTATGCAGAAGTGGAGCTGCACAGTGCGCGCGCGGAGTATCAGCTGGGTGACCATAAAAAAGCCCTGACCCGCCTGCAAACTTTGGCGACTGCCCACCCCAAAGAGGCGCAGATTCCCCTTCTCCAGGCCGGTTTATTGCAAAGCAGCGGCCACCTGCAGCAAGCCCTGCAAATACTTCAGCAAGCCCTCGCACGCCTTCCGGAAAATGCGGAACTCTGGTATGCCCAAGGTGCCGTCCAGGAACAACTCCATGATTTTCCAGCCATGGAGAAATCCATGCAGCAGGTCATTCAGCTCGCCCCTGATAATGCCCAGGCATACAATTTTCTGGGCTACAGCCTTGTGGAAAGGAATCAGAATCTCCCCGAAGCCAGCACCCTTTTACACAAAGCGATTGAACTTGAACCCGAAAATCCGGAAATTCTGGACAGTGTCGGCTGGCTCCATCATCGTCAGGGCGACAACCAGAAAGCTCTGGAATACCTGCAAAAAGCCCACCAGGCCCTTCCTGACGATCCCGAACTCAGCATGCATCTGGGACGTATCCTCTGGGCTCTGGGCAAACATCAGGAAGCCCGTCACGTCTGGCAACGGGCGCTGGATAAAAATCCCAATGACATCCCTCTCCGCCAGGAACTGACCCGCCAGCCATGAGACTTTCTTTCCCCACAACTTTAACTTTTGCGGCGTTGAACCGGCCTCTGCAACTCAGTGCCGGGGCCATTCTCGCCTTGACGCTCTCGGCCTGCGCGACGATGACCCCTGTGCATCCCAACGCTTCCAACGTTCTCCCCACGGCGGAACGTAATCAGGTGATTTCCAGCCTGAAATACTGGCGTGCCAGTGGCGAAGCCGTCCTCAGCACACCCAAACAGAATGAAAACTTTGGCTTTCGCTGGAAACAGTCGCCCCGGCTGCAGGAACTTTCCATTTATGACCCTCTGGGCAGAACCGTGGCACGCATCACGGTAGATGCTTCCGGTGCTCATCTGGAAACCATCACCGGAGAACATCGGCAAGCTCGCAATCTGTCCACGCTACTGAGCATGGTCCTGCATGTCGAACTTCCTGCTGCGGAACTGCCGGACTGGATGCTCGGCTTGCGCGGTAATACCAGTACCATCAGCAACAACGCTTCAGGATTGCCGAACATTCTCCGCAGTGGCCCCTGGCAGGTCCATTATTTGCAGTACACCCCCGTCGGCGGACTGACCATGCCCAAATTATTACAGGCAAATGGTCCGGATGGCATTGCCCTGCGTATGGCCATTACTCAGTGGCAAATGGGTCAAGCAGAATAAACATGCGTATGTCCTACCCTGCCCCGGCAAAACTGAACCTGATGCTTCGGATCGTCGGACAACGGCCCGACGGCTACCATGAACTGCAGACCGTTTTTCAATTTATTGATTTTGCCGATCAGCTACAATTCAGTTCGCGACCCGCAGGTCAGTTTTCCCGAAGTGGCGGAGCCGCAACCGTCGCTGAGGCAGATGATCTTACCATCCGTGCGGCGCGCCTGCTGATGGAAAGCGCAGGCATCCGGGAAGGCGTCCATATTCACATCGAAAAGGTTCTGCCGCTGGGCGGCGGGATTGGCGGAGGCTCCTCGGATGCCGCCAGCACCCTGATCGTTCTCAACCGCCTCTGGCGAAGCGGCTTTACCCGTCAGGAGCTGATGGCACTCGGCACCCAACTGGGTGCGGATGTTCCGGTGTTCATTTTTGGACAGAGCGCCTGGGCAGAAGGGATCGGTGAACAGCTATCCGCCCTGGATGAGGTCCCCGAATCTCATTATGTACTCGTACATCCCGGCATTGCTGTCAGTACCCGGGAAATTTTTACCGCTCCAGAATTGACACGACAGCACCCGCCCAGCACAATAGGCGCGTTTCTCGGCGGGGTCATGGAAAACACCCTGCAAAGCACAGTATGTGCACGCTACCCGGAGGTCGAATCCGCTATCCAATGGCTGAAAAGTCATGGATTGCGCGATGTTCGTTTAACGGGGAGCGGTGCCTGTGTTTTCGGGGTTGCAGAAGATGCAAGTAGCGCCCGGATCATCGCTGGACAAGTACCTTTGCCATGGCGATCCTGGGCGGTCAAAGGATGTAATCGGCATCCTCTATTTGATCCTGCCGAGCAATGAGTTATTGGGGCGTAGCCAAGCGGTAAGGCACCGGATTTTGATTCCGGCATTCCCAGGTTCGATCCCTGGCGCCCCAGCCAATTGTCCTCGGACTGTTTTGCCACCTGCACAGAGAGAATGACATCACATGGCCCACGGCAATCTTATGGTGTTCAGTGGAAACGCCAATCCTGTTCTTGCTGCGCAAGTAGCCCGTTTTCTGCAAATTCCCCTGGGGCGCGCCGAGGTCAGCTCTTTCAGCGACGGCGAAGTGTTTGTCGAAATCCTCGAAAACGTCCGGGGGCGCGACGTATTTGTCCTCCAGCCTACCTGCGCACCGACCAATGATCATCTCATGGAATTACTGACCATGATTGACGCCCTGAAACGCGCCTCGGCCAACCGGATTACTGCCGCCATGCCTTATTTTGGTTATGCGCGCCAGGACCGGAAATCCCGCTCGCGCACGGCCATTACGGCCAAGCTGGTGGCGGACCTCATCACCAGCGCCGGGGCCAATCGGGTTTTGACCATGGATCTGCATGCAGATCAAATTCAGGGGTTTTTTGATGTTCCAGTGGATAATATTTACGCCTCCCCCATTTTACTGGGTGACATCTGGCGGAAAAGCTACCCGGAACTCATTGTCGTTTCTCCTGACGTAGGGGGTGTAGTTCGTGCCCGCGCCATTGCCAAACGGCTGGAAGTGGATCTGGCCATCATCGATAAACGCCGTCCCCGCCCCAATGAATCCGTGGTCATGAACATTATTGGTGACGTCGAAGGACGCACCTGCGTATTGGTAGATGATATGGTAGATACCGCCAATACCCTTTGTGAGGCTGCTCATGCCCTCAAAGCCCAAGGGGCAGTCAAGGTCTGCGCCTATTGTACTCACCCGGT
>NZ_JBYCKP010000141.1:0-1150 GCF_057473445.1 Acidithiobacillus sp. TH-A36
AGTTGAACATATGGAGCTGATCCGGGCCACCCAGTGGTGGCGCCAAAACTGAGGGGCCGCGTTAGCGTCCCCGTTTTAAGCCGCTTTGAGCGGCTCACGAACTAAAGCTCCCGGCTTTGCCGGGAGATATTTACTAAGAATGATGTTATATAGGACAATGAGGGAAGATGACAAGGTCTTGTGTTAAATTGGTTATTTCTTGATTTCTGAGGTGCTGAACATCAGCGAAACCAGAGTTTATCCCAACTTTGCTGGGCAGCTAGCCCGAGTTTTTGCGGCAGGCTTTTGGGCCGCTGGTAACTCAGAAGCAGTAACTTACCTTTTTTTGCAGCCTCAACGATAATCTCGTCGCTGGTAGCCAGCTGATCAACCAGCCCCAGTTGCAGGGCCTTGTTACCCAGCCACGCCTCGCCGGTGGCCACTTTTTCCAGATCAAGCTGGGGGCGAAACTGCTCCACGAAGTCGCGGAACTGGGCATGGGTCTCTTCCAGTTCTTCACGCAGTTTGGCGCGACCACTATCGGTATTTTCCCCGAAAAGCGTGACGGTCCGCTTGTATTTACCAGCGGTAAACTGCTCGAAATCGATATTGCGTTCCTGTAACCAGCGATGAAAGTTGGGAATTTGTGCGACAACCCCAATAGAACCGAGCAGCGCGAATGGGCTGGCCACAATCCGGTCAGCGGTCACGGCCATCATGTATCCACCGCTGGCCGCAACAGCATCTACCAATACGGTGCTATGAATTTTCGCGGCACGCAGGCGCAACAGCTGGGCGGCCGCCAAACCATAGGTATTGACCATGCCGCCGCCGCTTTCGAGGCGGATGAGCACACAATCATCAGGCTGGGCAACCTGGATGATCGCGGTAATTTCCTCGCGCAAAGCGCTCACCGCCGAAGCGCGAATGTCGCCCTTGAAGTCCAGCAGATAAGTACAAATTTCGTCCTTTCTGGCTTTATGCATTTTCTTGAGGTTTTTTTGATGCGCTTTGCGGAGTTTTTTGTCGAAACGCAGCGCTTCGATACGGTCAGCCGCTTGTTCAATTTGCTGGCGTAAATCCGTAACCTGGACCTGACCTGCAGGTGCGGGTTTGCGCTTGCTGAGGGCGATGGCAGCAATGCCTCCGGCGACAATCAGGATGGCGACTA
>NZ_JBYCKP010000142.1:0-1311 GCF_057473445.1 Acidithiobacillus sp. TH-A36
TAGCGCATCCCGCAGTTGGCCGATAATGTCGGGCTGCCGGTAATCAGCCATCAAATCCGCCGCATTTTGGCGTTGATAAATACCATTGAGGGTGCCGATGACGATTTCCTTGGCTGCCGCGCCGGCAATGAGGCCGGATACGGCGGGCCAGTTGTCAGTCTTGATGCCCATGGGTGCGAATATCGGAACCAATGCCTGACTGCCCTGGGCAAGCAGGGAGTGATCAATGTCCGTGCTGCGCAAGCCCTGACTGGTCCAGCCGATGCCGGGCAGGATGAAGAGCACCAGACCGATGACCGCGATGACCTTGCCGACCCGGAAAATAAAGACCTTCAGGCGCTGCCAGCTTTGCAGGACGACGCTGCGGAAACTGGGCAGGCGGTAGGGCGGCAGTTCCATGACAAAAGGCATGGTTTCACCGCGCAGGGCCGTTTTCCCCAGTAACCACGCCGTGAGCAGCGCGACCACTATGCCCAGAACATATAAGGCAAATACGACCTGACCACCATTGCTGCGGAAAAATACGACCGCAAAAGCCATGTAGATGGTGAGACGCGCCGAGCAGGACATGAAGGGTTGCATCAACACGGTCAAAATGCGTCCACGCGGATCTTCGATAATACGCGCACCCATAATGGCCGGAACATTGCAGCCAAAACCAATGACCATGGGCACCAGCGCATTGCCGGGCAAGCCCATGCGCCGCATCAGGCGATCCATGGCATAGGCGGCGCGCGCCATATAGCCGGAGTCATCCAGAAACGCCAGAAAGAGAAAAGTAAGACCAATGGGGGGAATAAAGGAAATCACCAGATTGAGACCGCCGCCAACCCCGCCGGCAATCACCGAAATCAGCCAGTCCGGTAACCCCGCCAGCAACAGGAGATGACCGGTTCCATGGATGAGCAGGGCCGCAGAAGCCTGATCAAAAAAATCCAGGAAAATATTGCCGCCACTGAAACTCACGACAAACACCAGATAGAGAACCAGCAAAAATATCGGTACACCCAGCCATTCATTGAGAACAATGTGATCCAGATGGTGATTGATTTTTTCACGCAGACCCTTTTTCCCATGGGCTTGCAGGGCTATACCTGCCATGTCGTGAGCCCAGGAAAAACGTCGATCCATGACCAGGTCAGCGGGATCCTCATCACTGATCAACTCAATATGCCGGCGCAAGCCTTTCAGGATTTTCGCGTTCTGATCTGAAGAGGGTTGCGCAGAGCCATCCAGAAGACGCAGAGCGTCCACCCTGGTTCTGGCAGTGGTTTGTCCGCTTATTGCTGTGCCCAGTGTTTGCAGCGCTTC
>NZ_JBYCKP010000143.1:0-5565 GCF_057473445.1 Acidithiobacillus sp. TH-A36
TACATCTACGGTAGATACTGAATTTCTGAACCCTACTTTTAACGGGGGGAATATCGACAACACTTATTCTGGTCGCACCTTATGGATAGGTGGCGCCAACCTTTCTTCTTATAACAGCTCAACGAACAGCACAACCTATTTCAATGGGACACTCACCAGTGAAGCCGAAAATAACAACTTTTTTGCTTCTGGTTTAAACCCAGAAAACACGTCCAACCAACCCAGCTTAACCTTCGACGACAGCGCCAGTGACGCTAATGTGTTTTTGTCAGGCAGTGGTCCTATTGGTGGGAATCTGATCGACAATGCAGAAGGGGAATTGGGGCTGGGTGAGTGGGAGAGTGGCGGAGTCGTTTACGGTATTGAAGACTCGGGTAGTGGATCAAACACCGTGGGCCTCAATTTGGGGGGCATTACGTTGGGAGCCAACAGTTCCGGCATCATTTCAATGTACGATATAAACGCATCTACTCAGTTAGCTGGTGATAATCTGACTGTTGAAGACCCAAACGGTTTGACCCTGGAGGGTGCTGGCGGGGACAACACTTTAAGTGTAGATGACGCTACTATTGATGGTCCAATGTCATTAAGCAATATTACCGGAAGCGGATACACCTACTTTTTTGGGGATAGCCTAACTTCCGCTGGTGATATTTCTGTAGGTGCGCCATCGGGGAGTTCTTACTTACAATTTTTCAGTTACAACCTGGGCGGTGGTACCCTTGATGTGTCTCAAAACGGTTTCGTAGACTTGGGGTACTCTGTAGCAGATGGTGGGGTGAATAATGCAGGGGGTAACCTGTATTCCACTGGTACACAGATTGCGAATGGTTTTAACCAATCTTCAGGAAACACCTACCTATGGGTGGAAGCATCCAACACCCTAGCAAGTGGCGCCGGATACATCATTAACGCTGCAACATACAACATATCCGGTGGGGATGTAGTCATTGATGCCGTGGATAGTAATTATTCTGGGTTCTTAACCCCGTTTCCAGGCCAAGAGTTTGCGTCATCTGGTAGTGGAACCTTCGCCAATGGGGATCAGTACGGACTGTTTTCATCTACAAACGGAGGGGCTTTTAATCCATCCGAGGTTATCTATGTCTATGATGGTGCGAACAGCAGCACCATTGCTAACTTGAAACCGTACCTGGAAGTAACCAACGACACAACGGATCTATGTCTGGGTTCCGATTGTGTTGCTGCACCTGCTCCGGCTCCGGCCCCCGCTCCTGCACCTGCTCCGGCACCCGCTCCGGCACCCGCACCTGCTCCTGCTCCTGCTCCGGCTCCTGCTCCGGCTCCTGCACCGGCCAAAATTATCCCGGTCAAGGTGGTTACCCCGGTTCAGGAGACCAAGCGCACCGTTGTTTCTACTCCAACCCTCACACTGGAACAGGCGCGAGATACTTCCCATGTCATTGTTTCTACAGGTGTTGTTGGTGGTGGACCCAGGGGCCTTTGGTTCAAAGGCATGGGGGGTACTCAGTCTCAGGCGGGCGGTTATCACGGAGCCAACTACGGGATCATCGCCGGATATGGTTGGTCCGTTGGCCCAGATAAAAGGGACGTTGCTGGTCTCGCCTTCTCAGCCGGCCAAAGTGGTCTTGGTACTGGTCCACACAATTTCTCCCAGGCCAGTGATTACGCACTTTGGGCGTATGGAACGTACTACCCGAACGCCGCCCGCAACTGGAAATTTGCTGGTACCATCGGCGCGGGCCTGAGCAACAATACCGTGTCCAGCACATCCTTGGGGCTACCCCAGGTTGCTACTTTCGGCGGCCATTTCCTGAGTGCCGAAATTCGTGCAAGTTACTGGGACACCATCGACGGCATCACGATCAGCCCGCGTCTTTCCGTAGGCTACACACAATCCTGGACCAATGGATTTAACACCCATGGTGGGTCTTTCCTGAACGTCCACGTCCATTCCGCATCTGATGGTCAATTCTATGTAGAACCGGCTGTGCTGGTGGGCAAAAAGTTCAATGTTAGCCACGGCAAATACACCCTGTTTCCACAAGTAAGGGCTGGGCTAGTGGAAAATGTCGGGCCAACCCCCTCATCCACTGTAAGTGCTGGGCAAGTCGCGGCGCAGGTGGCGGGTCTTGGTTACCCGCATACCCAGGCGATGGCTGAGTTGCGACTGGATATGACCAGCCACACCAAAGATACCCATGGGCTTTCGGGCAACCTTTCCGTGCGGCAGTTGTTTGGTGGAGGGGCTTCACAAACCGAAGCCATAGCTACCCTCAAGTACCGCTGGTAACGGGGGTTCACATGGCAACCAGCAAGAGGCCAAGAGTGAAGAGAGCTACGTCATAATCAAAGGTGCTATACAGGAACCGTAGTACCCACTTTTCACGAGGAACCGTTATGAAGAAAATCAGCGCAACTGCCGGCCAGTCCGGTTCTGTAGCAAACCGCGAGGGAGGCTTTACCCTCATTGAACTGATGATCGTCATTGCCATCATCGGCATTCTGGCGGCCATTGCCATCCCACAGTACGCCGCGTACACCCGCACAGCCCAGGCAACTACCATTGCCCAGGATTTTCGTCAGGCCGTAACGGAAGTGGCCGCATATCAGGCGCAGGTACAGACCGGCGCAACTGCCAACCTGCCCGCTGAACCGTCCGGCGCTTTGCCCGGAACAGGCGGTGCTACTCTGGCTATTACTGGCACGTCTACTCCGTCAGCTCCCGGTCCGTTGACCATCACGTTGACTGCCCCTACCTCTGCGAGCACCCAGACGGATGTAGATGGTATGTTGAATAGCCAGACGGGGACGACCGGTTTCACAGGTGGTGCAGGTACGGCGACCATCACAGCTAATGGTCAGATCACCTACAACGGCTCCAGCAGCACGAGCTCCAGCAGCACAAGCACGGCCAGTTAATTTTCGGGCTGTGAGGTCTTCCACCATCAACCGCTGCGGGCGGGAAACTCGCAGCACCCTTACTTAAAGAGCCGATTTTTAGGTAAGGGTTATCTCCACTCCCAAGGTGCTATACCAATTAGAGATCATCAAAAGGGATGAAAAAATGAGCAAACCAATTTTCGCAAATATCAAGCTGGTCGGACAGTTCGCGGAGCGCATCGAGCGTGAAGCAGCGGAGCGGAAAGTGACCAAAACCGCCCTGATTACGGACTACGTTTTTCGCGGCCTTTCAACTTCTGAAGGGGGTAGTACGGAACTCGATGGCTTTGAAAAGCGGATCGCGGCAACCATGCTGGCCGTTCGCGGCGACGTGGAGGCGGTACAGGCGGAGCTGGATACATTTATCGCCATGTTTGATTTGTTTGTAAAACTGATGCTTCTGCATTTGCCCGAGCCGGCCCAGGCGGAAAGTGAGGCGGTCCAGTCCTCGGCGCTGACCCGCTACGACCAGTTTATCCAGCAAGTTGCTGAAGGTGGTTTCGACGGTGACCGGCCACGCGCTATAGCCAAAATTGCCCGTCTACTCACCCAAAAACTGAATACAGAGGAAAGCTAAAATGGCAGACACATCTCACATGGATAAGGCCCAGCAGGAACGACACACTCGATTGATCGAGCAAATGCGCCGGATTCTCGGTTCTGAAATCTGCGCCGTCTTTGAAGACCCGTCTGCTGTAGAAATCATGCTCAATGATGATGGCAAAATCCTCGTAGAACGGCACGGTGAGGGCATCACGCATCTGAATACTATGCCCGCTGCAAAAGCCCTCAATCTGCTCTCTCTCATGGCAGATTATCGTGGGGTCACGGTAAGCAGAGAAAAGCCTATTGTTGAGGGGGCAATGCCAGATGAATTTTTACGCGCCCGTTTTGCCGGTGCCATCCCGCCATTGATGCCGATGCCTACTTTCTCCATTCGGTTACCCGCACGAAAGATTTACACCCTGGAAGATTACCGGAACAACAAAATTATCACTGGTGACCAGTGTGACAGGATTATTGAAGCCGTCGAAAGCCGAAAAAATATCTTGGTGAGTGGTGGCACATCATCCGGCAAAACAACACTCCTCAACGCCATATCTGACGCGATTGCCAGCCATTCTGGTTTGGGCCAGCGTATTGTCATCATTGAAGATACGCGGGAAATCGTCTGCAATGCGCCGAATACTGTATCCATGTTGACGGATGCAGATTCAGAAATTGATATGACGCGCCTGCTTAAATTGACCTTACGCTATCGTCCCGACCGTATTTTTGTGGGTGAGGTTCGGGATGGCGCGGCCCTGGCTCTGCTTAAAGCCTGGAATACGGGGCACCCTGGAGGTCTGGCAACCCTCCATGCAAACAACCCCATGGCGGCTCTGACCCGTCTGGATCAGCTTTGCCAGGAGGCCAATGTCCCGCCGCAGCCAGAGTTAATCCGCGAGGCTGTTGATTTGGTCATACAGATTCAGCGTGATCCATCCAGCCCAGCCGGACGGCGGATTACACATATCTACGATGTAAAACAGCCCCAGGAGGCCTGATTATGTGGTACGCACTTGGACATATTGAACAACCCGCGCCGGTTACCCGGCAGGTGGCACCCGTCATGCGAAAGCCGCTGCCAGCTACGCGAGTGACCCCCCACATGATGATTAAACCGACAAAAGTTATCCAGATACAGACGCGCACAGTGTACGCCACGCATTGCCGTCCGGTTCCCGGTTATCTGCAAGAAATGGTGGTCATTCCTGCCAAATATCAGGTTTCTGAGATTTCTGCGCTGCGTTTGTTAGCCCAAAAAATGGGTTTACGGTTTGTGCATGCAGGGCCGGATTACGCCCTGTATGACACGCGGGTTCACTTCGGGAAGTCCGTGACT
Source organism: Acidithiobacillus sp. TH-A36 (assembly GCF_057473445.1). Lineage (NCBI taxonomy): Bacteria > Pseudomonadati > Pseudomonadota > Acidithiobacillia > Acidithiobacillales > Acidithiobacillaceae > Acidithiobacillus > Acidithiobacillus sp. TH-A36. The sequence goes on from NZ_JBYCKP010000143.1 coordinate 4,811, forward strand.
GCGCTGCGGTTCATCCAGTCTGTGCTGGACAGCTATGTGCCAGGCGTCCTATACATCTGGCATGGCACACTCACCGTCGAAAATCTACCGCCGAGCTACATCAAAGCGCGGGGTGCTATACAGTATCAGTAGATGTAAAATTCAATCCTTCTCTTAATTATGAGGGCACTGCAATGAAGACGAAAACCCGTTTCAACTGGAAAAAACTGATGGCCCATTCTGCTATTGCGGTGGCTGGCGTAGCAGTGGCTGGAGTGGCCGTGGCTTCAACGGCTGGTGGACCTTTCTCCACCATGAGCACTTTTATAAACACCTATTTTCTCCCGGGCGTTGGGGCTATTGGTGTAGCTGGGGGTATCGGCTATGCGGCTATTCACGGCTTCAAGCACGATTACGGCAAAGCTGTGGTTGGTGCGGGTGTGGCTACGGGTGGTGGCATCGTTATCAACAACTCCTCTTGGTTCGCATCCAAGGCGGGGGTTTCCGCTGCAACCATTGGTGCGCATCTGCCACTGGCGGTGCTCACGCTGCATGCTATAGGTCTTTAAGAGGCTTCTGGCATGGCTACCCGTTCAGTGCCTGTGCATCATGGCCTGCTCCGCCCAAAGTTGCTCATGGGCGGAGAGCGGCAGGCCGTGATCTACAATTTCGCGTCCGGCTTTTTGGTGATCATGCTCACCTTGAATTTGTATGGGATCATCGCGGCAGTATTGCTGTGTTCCAGCATTCAAGGTGTGCTGGCAATTTTGGCGAGC
>NZ_JBYCKP010000144.1:0-1286 GCF_057473445.1 Acidithiobacillus sp. TH-A36
TGCCGCCAGAGCGACGCCCTTGGCTACTGCCGAAAGACGGGAAGAGGTTCGTATAAATGACATGGTAAACTCCTCTTAAAATTGTGATCAGAAGCTGGTGGTCAGAGACAGATACAGACCGTTCTGGTTCTTTTCGGTAGCAATAGTACCCAAATCCACATAGGCCGCCGTTAGCGAGAGCTGCTTGTAAGGGAACCAGGCGATATAGACATCCTTCCAGGCACTGGTTTTGGATACAGCATCGCCCACATTACCCAAATGGAGGGGGATTTTTCCAGGCGGAGTAACAACTGTACCTGAAGCCGCTATGAGCTGATTTTGCGGCATATCTCGGTATTCAGCACCCAGTACCACATGACGGTTCAGAAAAACACCCACCGAAGCAGCCGGCAATACTTTGTAACCCATACCATTGACGCCACCGAAACCCAGCAAGCCTTGCTGATTGGCGTTGGTAACATCAATATTTACGTCCGCTAAAGTCGTCAACCCGAATATACCGTTAATCCAGACTTTAGTAGCCGATAGATAATAGCTGACGCCATTACGCTTAACACCCAGTGTCGCTGCAAAATCTTTGGGCATCTCATTGTGGTGGAAATCAACACCCACGGACACCTGTGGTTCCCACCAGTTTTGATCGTAAATAACATTCCCGAAGAGACGCACCTTCAGACCTACGATATCCTGATTTAAATCGTAATTGCTACCAAAAAATGCGGGACCTCCGGCAAATGCTTTATCGGCAGCCAAACCCGCTGTGGTCGTCGTTCCGTACGGGAAGGGTACACCTGGTGCTGCTGTGCCAAGAATCTTATTATCAAGTACCTGCCCTGTATTACCTAAACTAAACCCCTGCCGGGCAAAAGAAATCTCAACACGGTTGAATAATCCGACCGAAGCGCCGTAGGCGTTCAAGTTATAGTTGTTCAGCAATACGTGTGAATAAAAAGCGGTCGCGCCAATTTGCTGGTTGGTGCCATAACCCGAAATCACTGCCCAGGGGTTGATACCACCACCAGCAGCACCGTCTATCGCTGTTACTGCTCCGGTGCCCAAAATACGGCCCTGGCCAAATAAACAGGCCGAACCTATCGCCGCATTGGCGGCCACAGGGACCATTGCACCCAACGTGCAGGCCACTGCCAGAATGACTGCTTTTGTAGCGGGTGATTTCGCAGACTTACCCATAATTTTCATACCTCCTCCTAGCCGTTAAGCGGTTTTTGAATGCCAGAGCACTCAAAACACTTAATAGCAAGAAAGGGGCCAAAATCTCAGAAACC
>NZ_JBYCKP010000145.1:0-11842 GCF_057473445.1 Acidithiobacillus sp. TH-A36
CCTTCATGCTTCAGGGTCAATTGAATATCATCCAGACCATTCAATAACTTGTGTTTGTGTCCGGCATCCATGGGGAAACAATAGCGACTATCTCCCAGGGTTTGCACCTCCTGGGCCGGAAGATCAATGCGCAAACGATAGCCAGGATTGGCCGCCACTTCATGAAACAAATGATCTACTTCATCTGCCGAGAGCCGAATCAACAAAATCCCGTTCTGCACACAATTATTTGCAAAGATGTCGGCAAAGCTGGGGGCAATGATGGCGCGAAAACCATAATCCGCCAGCGCCCAGGGAGCATGTTCACGACTGGAACCACAACCAAAGTTTTCCCGGGCCAGTAAAATCCGGGCATCTGCATATATCGGCTGATTGAGGATGAATTCCGGGTTATCCACCTGTTTGCCGTCTTGTTCCAGATAGCGCCAGGCATCGAAAAGATGCTTGCCCAGACCCTGTCGCTCAATGGTTTTGAGAAACTGCTTGGGGATGATAGCGTCGGTGTCCACATTGGGACGATCCAGGGGGGCGACAATCGCCTCTAATACGGTAAAAGCTTCCATTATTTCTCCAGTTGTCGCTTGACGAGATATTCCACGGCAGCCACTTCTGCCGAGCAACCCCGCAAGCTCGAAAAAATGCCAATTTCCACCATCCCCAGGCTGCATAAGCCCAGAGCGATGCGCAACACCCAGGAGCGGGCGCGCTTTTTATGGTGCGGACCAGTCACGTACATCCACAAAATGTCCGGCAATCGCGGCTGCTGCTGCCATAGCCGGGCTGACCAGATGGGTTCTGCCACCGGCTCCCTGACGCCCCTCAAAGTTCCGGTTACTGGTACTGGCGCAGCGTTCTCCAGGCTCCAGACGGTCGGCGTTCATGGCCAGGCACATGGAACAACCCGGTTCACGCCATTCAAAGCCCGCCTCCTTGAAAATCTTATCCAGCCCTTCGGCTTCGGCCTGGGCTTTCACCAGGCCCGAGCCGGGAACCACCATCGCCACTTTTACCGAAGCGGCTTTCTGATGCCCTCTGGCTACGGCAGCAGCAGCACGCAGATCTTCAATGCGCGCGTTGGTGCAGGAACCGATAAAAACCTTGTCGAGCGTTATGGCAGACAGTGGGGTATTGGCCTGTAAATCCATATAGGCCAAAGCGTCCGTCCAGCCCTTACGACGCACCATATCGGACTCCCGATCAGGATCAGGAATGGTGGCGCCAATTTCTGCGACCATCTCGGGGCTGGTTCCCCAGGTGACCTGTGGCGCGATATCCGCTGCATGGAGACGAATTTCCGCATCAAAGCTGGCATCCGCATCAGAATGCAATTCACTCCAGGCTGCCACGGCCTGATCCCAGATTCTGCCGACCGGGGCGTAGGGACGGCCCCGCAAGTAATCAATGGTAATGGCATCGACGCCAACCATGCCCGAGCGCGCACCGGCTTCAATGGCCATGTTGCACAAGGTCATGCGCCCTTCTACCGACAAAGCCTGCACGGCGGGTCCGGCAAATTCGATGGCGTAGCCGGTACCGCCCGCCGTACCCATTTTGCCGATAATGGCCAGCACCATATCCTTGGCGGTGACGCCCCGACCCAGTTCGCCATCCACCCATACCCGCATACTTTTGGATTTGCGTGCCCATAGACACTGGGTCGCCAGCACATGCTCCACTTCCGTGGTGCCAATACCAAAGGCCAGCGCACCCAGCGCACCATGAGTCGCCGTATGGGAATCGCCACACACCACGGTCATGCCCGGCAGAGTGAGTCCCTGCTCGGGGGCAATCACATGCACAATGCCCTGGCGCGGATCCAGCATGCCGAATTCTTCAATACCGAATTCCGCACAGTTCTGATCCAGGGTATCCACCTGCAAACGGGAAGTCGGATCGACAATACCCGCCGCCCGATCCGTGGTCGGAACATTGTGGTCGGCCGTGGCGATATTGGCATCAATCCGCCAGGCTTTGCGCCCCGCCGCGCGCAAACCCGAAAAGGCCTGGGGGCTGGTGACTTCATGCAGCAACTGCCGGTCAATATAAAGCAATACGGCACCATCGACTTCCGTGTGCACCACATGGCTTTCCCACAACTTGTCATAAAGCGTTTTTGCTGCCACAAGCTTCTCCTCAAACATCCCTGTCCAAAATTAACCAATGTCGTTCATAAGGGCAATGCCGTCATCCAGCACACATCCAGCGAAAAATCATGATTCGGCTGCAGCGCAAAGTGGTCACAGACCTCGGTTGGAGCCCCGGCCCATACGCTTTTGATCGCTGTTACGCGCTCTTCCGGGCTGCGCATCCGGCTTATCCAACTGGCAAAATCCAGGGGCAGCTTCCAGGTATCCTGATCAGACACCTGCCACCCGGCTGCAGCCAACATCGCCTGCCATTCTGAAACCCGGTAATCCCGCACATGGGAAGGGTCACGTAAAATTTCGACCGCCTGCAGAAAAGTATCCAGTAATGGATTTTCTGGTGCACACACGTCAATGATGACACATTTTCCCTGAGGATGGAGTACACGCCGCATTTCCCGAAGAGCCGCAGGGACATCCGCCCAATGATGGGCAGAAAAGCGCGTCACCACTCCATCAAAATAAGCATCGGCGAAGGGCAATGATTCCGCCATACTTTTTTCGGTGTGGAGATTAGACAATCCACGCTGTTGCGCCTCGTCAGCTACCACACGCAGCATTTCGCCGGAAAGATCCACCGCGAGCACTTCCCCGACGACTTCGGACAGAGTAAAGCTGGCATGTCCCGCCCCGCAGCCAAGATCCAGCACCCGCATGGCGGGCTGTTCGGCAAACTCCCTACGCAGACGCTGTAAATCTGCGCCCTGTGCATGTGCCGGGCTATGGAGATAATCCGTCGCCGCCACACCGAATTGCTTCTCTACCAGTTTTTGCTGATTACTCATGGGTTTTAGGTCTTCCAAAAAATATATACCCTTATCATACGAAGACCATCAAACTGGTACAATATGAGCATATATACTGGTATATTAACTACCATGATTGCGCTTTACATGGATCATATCGATGTCCGGAGACAACTTGGCCTTGGGGGCGTTTATTCGTCGCCACCGCGAAAAAACAACACCGCAGCAGGCTGGCCTGAATGCGCTTGGACGCCGTCGCACTACCGGGCTGCGCCGCGAAGAACTCGCCATGCTCTCGGGAGTCAGTGGCACCTGGATCACCTGGATTGAGCAGGGGCGGCCAATACAGCCTTCCGTGCCCACGCTGGATCGCCTCAGCAAGGTACTGCAACTATCCCATGCTGAACGGCAGCATTTGTTTCATCTTGCGGGCAAGGCTGATCCCCAGCTGGAATCTCCCCCTTCTGCCGTAGCGCCCACCCTGCTCCACCTTCTCAAAATCCTGCAATATCCCGCCTATATTCTGGATCGCTACTGGAATGTGCTTGCTTGGAATACGGCCGCCGCCGCACATTTTGCGGGCTGGTTACCAGCCAGCCCGGCTCCTGAGGAAAAGCCTCCCAATTTACTGAAATTTCTGTTCCTCGACCCCGGCGCCAAAAACTTTGTGGATGATTGGCAAAGCCGTTGCCGACGTCTGGTCGCCGAGTTTCGTGCCGATGTTGGCAAACACCTGGATGATCCCGAAATGGCCCGGATCATCACCCAACTGCAAAGTCAGAGCCGCACATTTGCCGGGCTCTGGCCTGCCCAGGATGTAGTGGAAAGAGAAGGCGGCCGCCGGGTATTCCAGCACCCAGTGCATGGGCGCGTGGTGTATGAACAAAGCACCTTATTACCAGCGGCACATACGGATATGAAACTGGTGATTTTATTGCCCTATCAGGAAGATGATCTTGTGTAACCATGTGTAAGGGTAATGCTCCGCTACGGTTATGCGGTAATATACCACTTCATCATCGCTCTTAGCTCGCGAGGGATACTGGAAACGACATTATCGTGGATTTATGGATTCGCTGAGTTCAGTAGATTGATTAATTTTTATATATTTATAATTTATTTATTATTATTTGCCAGACTAAATCAATGGCAGGGTTCCCTCGTCATCATCTATCATGCCCTGCGTCGCCAGGCATACGCATCCAGCCAAAGGAGTCCTGATGTTGAATGATGGTTTCAACGGCGTTCTACGAATGCTGAATTATACCCTTCACCTGTTTATTGCCGTCGCCCTGGCGGCTGCCAGCGTATTGATCATGATCCAATTCAGTCATGATGTGGTGGACGCCTTCCGGGAGCACATACTGGCAGCTGGCTTTCTCCACGCCTTAGGTACGCTTTTTATTGTTTGGGTCCTGTCAGCCCTGATTTCCGCCGAAATCACCTTCATGCGCAGTGGTATTTTCCATGTCGAGGTCTTTTTTGAAGTCGCCATGATTACGCTGTTAAGACAACTGATCTTGATCCCCGTGAAAGGCGGAGGGGAAACCATTCCGCAGGATGATCTCGTATTCTACGCCATGATCAGCGGCGCCCTGTTGGCTACCGGTATCGCTTACTTCCTCGTAGCCCGCAGCCGCTTGAGCACTGACCGGAAAGCGCCATGAAGCGAACAAACGATCCAAAGAGCGCTTCCAACAGACCTATGTCGACTAGCTTGATCAGTTGATAACTGCCCCAGCTTAAGTCTCTACCGTCCACAAAGTATTTCCACTAAAACCGGTCCCGCGTGGCAATTTATACCATTGCGCAGTTGTTCCAAGGCCCCAAAGGATGGATGACTTCCACCCGGTTACCTAACCATATAGTATCCCCCGGCGCTCGATCTATTGGCGCAAAAAAACCAAAAAATGGAGACCGTGCAGTTGAGTCATTTTACCACAACATTCTTCTTGAACCTGATCAACCTATTAGGGATATTCGCCTTTGCCGTCAGCGGGGCAATGCGCGGGGTGCGCAGTCAAATGGATATTTTTGGTATTGTCGTATTGGGCGTTGTTACTGCGGTTTCAGGGGGGATCTTACGGGATTTGCTGATCGGTGCCATTCCCCCGGAGGCCATCGCCAACTGGCATATCATGGCCCTAGCAGTTCTCGTGGGTGTTGGTGTATTTTTCTTTCATCACCTTTTTGATCATTTGCGCCACCCCGTACTGCTTTTTGATGCTGCCGGCCTCGGTGTTTTTGCTGCTACAGGGGCACAAAAGGCTTTGACTTTTGGCTTGTCTCCGGTCATGGCAGCAGTTTTGGGGATGATCAGCGGCATTGGCGGCGGCATGGTGCGCGACATTTTAACCGCCCAGATTCCTGTGGTGTTGCGTGCAGAAATCTATGCGTCTGCGGCCTTGTTAGGAGCAGCGGTTACTCTGGTTGGCGATTATATGCATTTACCCGCCATCGAAAGTACTATGGCTGGCGCATCACTGACTTTTGTTCTGCGGATGATGGCCCTGTACCGGCACTGGAGTTTACCCAGACCGCGCTAACAACCTGAAATGTCAACATCAGCCTTATTTCAGCCAATAGAACTTCTTACCTGTTGAATACTTCTAGTGGGATGATCCTGAAAAGTAAGGGGACCGTATCTGATCAGGATCAGGCTTCAGTTTTCTTGACAAATTCAGATTTCAGCTTCATAGGACCAAATCCGTCAATCTTGCAGTCGATATTGTGATCTTCGTCAATTAAGCGAATATTCCGTACCTTGGTGCCAATTTTAAGCGTCGAACTGCTTCCTTTCACCTTAAGATCCTTAATGATGGTAACAGAATTTCCATCCACCAATATGTTCCCAACAGCATCTTTATGAGTGACTTTATTTTCATGAGGTTCTATATCTTGGCTTGCTTTCCACTCGTGTGCACACTCAGGGCACACCAAAAGTTCGCCATCTTGATAGGTGAAAACAGAGCCACAGGCAGGGCAATTGGGGATGTCAGTCATAAAAGTCTCATTAGGCATGCGAAATTCTTTATATTCCTCAGATTATCATAAAAAACCAAATCGAACAGGTGGTTTTTGTGTAATAAGTTCGCCAGTTCAAGGATGGGCTTACCACACTACCGAGGAATCGAAAAATGAATGGCCGCTTCCAGTCTGCTGCTGACCATCAGGACTCGACGGCAGCAAGTCAGTCTTTTGAGCATGAACATTGAGAATCGCGACTGGCAGACAGGAAAGGCCAAGAGCTTGTCTTTAAAGTAGACCTTCAATCCCGCTTCTGCATAGGTTTTTCTGGACCAAGATCGTCAATGCGATAGCCATCTGGGTAGGTTGGCCGGTGCAATTGCGTACGCATCACGGGTTTGTTTCTGAGCGGTAGCGCACTGGCTATTCTTCCTCGCAAAAGTAATGCACGGGTGAGCACCCGGCTCAACCAGATTGATTGTCCAGATAAGCCCAAGGCATTGAGTAAGGGGCGATCCAGTAGCGCATAAACGGCAGGCCGTCCCAGTCGAAACAGTACGGGCGGCATATAAAAGCCCAGCAGCAAGTCTATCGTTTTGTCTGCAACATGCCGGTTTGAATTGGAATAATGAAAACGCTCTGCCTCATAGGAACGATTAAACTGCTCCAGTTGAGCATATTCATCATGAATATCCTGAATGTTCATGCGCATGCCTATGGCCCGCCAGAAGTGGAACCAGGCCAAGCGTTCTTTTTCTGACAGGGGGCGGTGCCCGAAACGCGCTATCCATCGTATCGGTTCAAAAATAAACGTAGACAATACATATAGATAGTCATCATTGCGAATCGTATATCTGGCGTGCTGGCGGTTGATGTTTTCAATGGCAGCCTGCCCTCGTGGACTATCGTAGCCGTGTTCAATCAATTCACTGAGGAGCAGGTCGGTATCATCGTAACGTTTGCGGGTGCGTTCAGTGAGTTCTCCTGTGTGGCGAAGGAGACCAGAAATGCGGGGTACCGCATACGTACGAAACAGGGCTAGTTCAAGCGCACGCGGTATATCAAAAGGATACGCACAAGTTGCCATCAGAAAGGTGATTCGGCAGTGATCCTTGACCGGATCTAACTGGAGAATTTCACGGTCATACGCGGTAGTCATAGCTGATTTACAAAAAGCTTGGAAGGCATCGGTTTCCTATGCGCGCCTTATGAGCGCTTTATGTCTTGTAGAGAAAAAAATCCGTGGAGTCACACTACTACAATGGCAGGAGACGGGTACAGCACGATGAAGAATTCACTGATCCTCGATTTCATTAAATCTTTATTTTACCTAGATCGGGATGGAGCGCTTCAGATGACCGTAAGAGATTTACCTAAGAATGACGCGACTCCTGGTACAGCAACAGGATAAAGGTCTACCAGAGTGCTTTTAGCCTTTCTCAGCTACCAGTCAGAGATACGTTCATTTCCGAGTATCTGGATGAAAGGTGACTATGTCAGTACAGGCTTTTATGCTGATTCGGGTAATCCTCGACGTCCTGATCCAGGCGCTGACCGATGACCAGGCACTCAATCAGCGCCAGCGTGGTGGTACTCGCCACCAGAGAAAAAGCACATAAATCCATACCAGAACATAAATGGTGCTGAAAAAGAGGATCGGAAGATTCCAAAACAGCAGGTGATCTATCCAAGTCTGAATAAATGGCTGCCGGTACCCTTGTTCTCCGGCAGCCTGCTGCAATTGACTCTGCCAAATGGTCAGAAAACACGCTCGACCCAACACAGCTTGAATGGCCACAACGAAGAGTGCGCCAAGGTGTAATGCGCGCCACCAGAATATCCTGACCCAAGGCCACCCGCGCCATGCTCCGATTGGTATAACCACCAAACCAAAAATATTGAAAGTTATTACGGCCAGGTGAATGACCAGAATGGTTTGCGCAAGGAGCAGGTCAGTGGCGAGGCTCATCCAATCAATTGTCCGCTTGGTGCTTCTGACACATAGGTCAGGCTATCAAGCAGAATAGCATTCAAATACCGGCAGGATAAAGGAATGGGGAGGCGTCTTCCCCGCTGGTTATTACTCGCTGACTTGTCTCGCAGGCTGATATCGTTGATGATCCAAAGGTAATCATTGAGGAGGCACTGATCATGATCTGGCTGTTGGCGATTATTGGAATTCCCATACTGGTGGTACTCATGCTGTTTTTTTCGGCAGCGGAGGACTTCTGGTCGATTATCACCTTGCGCATAGATATTTCCCGTTTGCTGGGTGATCTGATTCATGTTTTATTTATTGTAGGTATAGGCTTGGTTGCGGAGATTTTTTCCGTATTCATGCTGATTAAAGATATCCTTTAAATATGTCAAAGAGTTTATCCGACGGCACCTTGAGAATCGGACGAACCGTGCAACATGCGTCAGCAGTGGATGACGACTGGCTCCCAGAAGGTCCCTGACTCGCTTTATTGTGAAAGCCATTGATCAGATCCGATAACGATAGCCCCCTCATTACTTCCCGATCTTTATATACCTTGTCCGTCATGATCGCTCTGGCTTATATGGCGCTCATTGCGTGGTTAGCGATTAGCGCTTTATTTCATATACTGTTGTTTCATAAGTTATTTTTTGTATTTTTATCGCGCGTTATCTCCCTTTCGGTCCGGTGGCCGTTCTGCTCAGCGTGGGCATTATTCACAAGCCAGAAACCTGCACGACCGGGCGTTCTCGCTGACTCCAGTGGCGATAACTGCGGGCCAGGGTAAAAAGTCCGGCGCCCAGCATGCCGACAAAAAAACCGATGGGCCAGTTGGTCCAATAGGACAGCGCAATGGCTGACCAGATGCTGCTCTCGGCAAAAATTACCGCCAGGAGCAGACTGCGCAGCGGGTGAATACTCAGCGACTGGGCAGCAGCAGGCGGCCCCACCAACAAGGTAAACACCAGAAAGGCACCGACGACTGGCAGGGCTGAAGCCGTCACCAGCGCCAGCAGACTTAAAAAAATCAGATCCATGCGTGCGGCAGAAATCCCCTGTAAAGCAGCCAGATCAGGGAAGCTGGAATCCAGCAGCAAGGGGCGAAAAATAGTGATCATGACCACCGAGACCAGAGCGCAAATCCCCAGTATGGGCCACAAATCCGCATCGCTGATGCCCAGCATCTCACCAAAAAGCAGAGAAAATACCTCAGGGGCGTATTCACTGGTCATGCTGAGAAAAAGCGCACCGACTCCCAGAAAAAGCACCAGTAGCAGTCCGGTTCCCACGTCACGCCGCCCTATACGGGCCAATTGACGCAAGAGCAGCACCCCCATTCCCACAAAAACCAGCAGACCAACAAAAGGATTCACTCCGAGCAGATTAGCCGCTGCCGCCCCCGGAAAGGCTCCCAACGGCAAGGCATGGGCCGCAAAGGCCGAATGGCGAATAACCACAAAATAACCGACCAGTGCGGCTACCAGGGCAATGGCGGTACCCGCAATCCAGGTGTTGATCATAAAACTGGAAAACACGGCTAAGGCTCCTGAAGACGGCGCAGGGACGTGATGCCCCGGCGCAAGTATTTGTGTTGCCACGAAGAACCGAACATAGCCAGCAGATAAAACAGAAAAATCAGGACCACCACAAAAAAACTGACGGGCCAGGCATTACCTGAAAACCAGTAATAACTTTCATAGGCCATCCAGATTCCCGACCAGACCGCCGTCAGGGCAATCATCATCGCCCAGAAAATGGCCTGGGCAGGACGTCGACTGAGACGAATCGCCGCTCCGGCAGGACCGATCAGGAGCGCCGTCGCCAGCACCGCGCCAATCGCCAGAGCGCAAACTGCAACGGCCAGTCCCAGCACCAGAAGTTGTAGTAAACCCATCCAGCGTGGGGAAACACCCCGCAAAGTCGCCAGATCCGGGTCCACCGCTGTCAGAATCAGCGGCCGATAAAACAAGCCGACCAGCAAAAACACCGCCAGTACCGCCAGGATGGCCGGCCAGATCAAGCCTTGCGAAATGGCGAATAAAGACCCGAACATCACCGATACAGCGGCACCGGTGGTACTGGTGGTAGTGACATCCAGATATAAAAACAGAGCAGAAAGCCCCAGGCCGGCACCCAGCACAATGCCGGTCGCCAAATCTCTTTCCCGCGCCTTGCGGACCCCCAGAAATTCCATCCCGAATGCAGCAATCCAGGCCATACCGAGAAAACCCAGCAAGGGACTGATACCCCATAAAAACGAAGCGGCTCCTCCGGCACTGCTGACATCAGCCAGGGCATGACCGGCAAAGGCATTTCCACGCAACACGGTGAACACCCCAATCAGGGCACTGATCAACGCCGCGCAGCTGCCCACAATGAGCGCAGTCTGTACCGGCTGACTGCTTAAAAAAGCAAACATCGGCTCACGCTCCGTGACCCGCACAACGATTCATATTGGCCACATCGGCATTTTCGGGGGCGTCAGGCAGCACCAGAATCCGCCCGCCATGATGCAGGACCGACACAGGATAACCGTAAAGCTTGCTGAGCACCTCCGCCTGCACGACCTCGGCAACCGTACCGGTGGCAGCGCGCCCGTCTACCAGATACACCAGACGGTCCATCACCGGAATCAGCGGATTCATGTCGTGGGCAGTCACCAGCACCGTCATTTGCTGCTGGACGATCAAGCGCCCCAGCAGATCTACCAGTGCATTGGCACTACCAAAATCGAGATTTGCCAGAGGTTCATCCAGAATCAGCAGACGCGGCTTACGCACCAGAGCGTGGGCGATGACGGCACGCTGCTGCTGCCCCCCCGATAATTCCCCAACCCGCTGATCGGCAAAGTCCTCCGCACCCACGGCTTGCAAGGCCTGATCTACTACATGGCGGGTTCGTCCATTAAAAAACGGCAGCCCCAAACGCTGACCATCCAGCCCCAAACGCACCAAATCGCGGGTGCGCAAGGGCAGATCCGGATCAAAATTGATTTTCTGGGGAACATAGCCCACCAGCTCCCGATGTTCCCGAGCTGGCGCAGCACCGATCAGCACCGTGCCGGCACGCTGGGTAATCAGGCCCAGCAAGGTACGTAACAGGGTGGTTTTACCCGCCCCATTTTCACCAATCAGGGCGCAGAGCTGCCCGGGATACAGATCAAAACTGACATCCCGTAAAATACTGCGGCCGCCCAGATCCACAGAAAGATCTGCGACCGCAAGAATCGGACTCTGCTTGGTCAAGATATTATTTCAACATCGTCGTAGAGGTACCATTTTCTACGGCTGCGCGCAGGGCATTCACTTCTGCGAGCATCCAGGATTGATAAGTGTACCCGGTTGGCATGGTTTCATAAACGCCCACAACCGGAATATGTGCCGCCTTGGCATTATTCAGGAAAGACGCAGTCAGGGAGTCAGTGACCTGCTGGTTATACAGAAACACCTTGACCTGATGATTTTTGAAAAGCTGATTCTGGATGCTGACATCCTGGGGGGCCGGATCGGTCCCATTCATGATTGCCGCCTGGAGATTCCAGGGGGTTTTCAGATCACAGCCTGCCGCCTGCAACATGTAATCGGCTACGGGTTCGGTAACCGCTACCGGAGTATGGGGATATTTCGCTTTGAAACTGGCAATGGCGGCATACCAGGGTTTCAGCGAAGCATCAAACTGTTGAACATTGGCCTTGAAAAAGGCGGCATGGGCAGGATCCAGCTTGCTCAGGCTCGCCGCAACCGCCTTGACCACCGCCGGCATGGTTTCCGGTTTGTACCAAAGATGCGGGTTTTTGGTGCTGTCGGGTAAATGCAAAAGATCCTGAACCACAATCACCTGCCGCTTGGAATTAGGATCAGCCGCCAGAATTTTTTTGGCCCAACTGTCATAACCCACGCCGTTACGGACCACCAGCTGGGCCGCCGCAATTTCTCTGGCCACGGACGGGCTCGCCTCAAAAGTATGGGGGTCCGTGTTGGGATTGCTCTCAATGGCACTCACCTGAA
>NZ_JBYCKP010000146.1:0-3013 GCF_057473445.1 Acidithiobacillus sp. TH-A36
ACTTTTGTCAGCACCCGTTATCAGCCGATCAGCAAAACGGCGGGCGATCTCTATGGCAAATTGACTCTGCATGGTGTTACCCGGGCGATGATGTTTCGGGTCAGGGAAACCGGCGCTGGTGATGTCAGTTATCTTCCCAAACCCTGGGGTGGCTATTTGTCCGGATTTGTTGCGGTTACTACCATTCAGCGCAGCGATTACGGCATGAAGGCCTATCTTCCCGAAGGACTTTCCAACAAAGTCCATATTCGGGTAGAAATTGAAGGTAAAAAAATCGCCTGATGGATCCAACCTGAAATCGGCGTAGAGCAAAGTCGCTGTAATGCGGCCCCGCCCACTGCCGGTTTTTTTCTTGCAATTACTTAGATGGCTAAGTATAAGGTTGCGAACCATATGACAAACAAGCCAGGAGTGGATCATGTCAGAGGAACAGTTACAGCAGGATTTTGCTCTGGCGCTCCATGATACTGCGCGAGCCTGGCGACACGCTTTGGATCGCCGTCTGAAAGGATTGGGTCTGAGCCAGGCCAGCTGGATGAGCATTGCTTATCTGGCGAAAGCCCCTGCACCAATGACTCAAACCGAATTGGCCCATTGTCTGTCGGTAGAACAACCAACCGTGGTGGCCATGCTCGATCGTCTCCAGCGTGCGGGACTGCTGCGCCGGGAAATAGACGCCCATGATCGTCGTATCCGCCGCGTACTGCTGACGCCAGAGGGTATTGAGGTGTATGCGGAAGTTCGGCGCGTGGCGATGAACTTCCGTCATGAAAAACTCAAAGAACTGGACGTTGAGGTACTGCGCCAGATAACGGAAGTCCTTCAGCAACTGCAAAAGACGTTGGAAGATCCCATTCCATGAGCTCGGCATCTGTCCCCATGGATGCTGCAGGGCTGAACCGTCCGCTGATTACCCTGGCCATCATGCTCGCCACCATCATGCAGACCCTGGACAGCACCATCGCCAATGTGGCTCTGCCTCATATGCAGGGCAGCTTGTCCGTTTCGCTCAATCAGATTGGTTGGGTGCTGACATCCTATATTGTCGCAACCGCCATCGCCACGCCCTTGACCGGCTGGCTGGTAGACCGCTTTGGTAAGCGCAATATTTTCCTGGCCTCAGTAGCCGGCTTTACCCTGGCCTCCATGTGGTGTGGTGTTTCCACCTCCTTGTTCGAAATTGTCATCGCCCGGGTGTTTCAGGGCGTATTTGGCGCTGCCCTGGTGCCGCTTTCACAAACCACCTTGCTGGATATCAATCCTCGGGAAAAACAGGGCTCAGCCATGGCATTGTGGGGTATGGGGGTCATGGTGGGTCCGATTATTGGCCCGACTCTGGGTGGCTGGCTGACCGACAGCATGGGCTGGCGCTGGGTATTTTTCATCAATGTGCCAGTAGGTATCCTGGCCCTTTGGGGAATCTGGAAATCGTTTCCGGCCGATACGCCGGGACGCAGCATGCGCTTTGATATGGCAGGCTTTGTCAGCCTCAGTGTGGCCATTGGTGGCCTGCAATTATTGCTGGATCGGGGGCAACAACTGAACTGGTTCAGTTCGGTGGAAATCTGGGTGGAAGCCTATCTGGCCGGTTTCGCAGCCATTTATTTTATCTGGCATACCTGGCGCACTCCACCCGAGCACTCTTTTTTTGATTATCGTCTGATTTTGAATCGCAATTATGTGACCGGATTACTATTCATTTTTATCGTAGGGGTGGTGCTTTTTGCCTCGCGTGCCCTGATTCCCACCATGCTCCAGGATCTGATGGGTTACACGGCCGAAGCTGCCGGGTGGGTAACGGCTCCGAGTGGTTTAGGCACCATGCTCGCCATGCTCATTGTAGGTCGGTTGGTGGGTAAGGTGGATTTGCGCCTGTTGCTGGCTATTGGCTTTGGCATAACGGCCTTTTCTCTGTGGGAAATGCAGGGTTACAGCCTGGTGATCAGCCAGGGTGAGGTGATCTGGCCCGGTGTCTGGCAGGGCCTGGGTATTGGCCTGGTGTTCGTGCCATTGAGCACGGCTACTTTCGCCACGCTCAGTCCCCAGATGCGCGCCAATGGTACGGCCATATATAGTCTGGTACGCAATGTCGGCAGCAGCCTGGGGATTTCCTTGGTGGAAACCCTGCTGACCCGCAACACCCAAATTGCGCATGCTACGCTGGCAGCGCATATTGATGGTCGCAATCCGGGTTATGGAAACCCTGCGGTCGCAGAACTGTATAATCCTCATTCAAGTATGGGGCAAATGTTGCTCAATAATGAAATTACCCGGCAGGCCAGTATGATTGGCTATATTGATAACTTCTGGCTGATGATGGTGATGACGCTGGCGATTTTTCCTTTGTTGTTGATTATTCGTACACCAAAGCGGGAAGCGGCGGCAAGGAGAAGCTGATGTTCCAGAAAGTGATGGTCGCTTACGATGGGAGTGCTTCAGGTGGTGTCGCTCTGCAGCAGGCGACAGATATTGCAGGTCTCACACAGGCTGAACTGCATTTGTTTGGCGTCATTGTCAGTACCGGCGGTATGGCGATGGCACAAGCTGCAGGTGCCGAAGACATGCTGGGTAGGGAAGGGGAGGCTATACGTACCCGGCTGGACGAGGTTGCCACAAAACTCCGTGAGAATGGCCTGAGCGTGTACACTCAGGCGGTTGAGGGGAGTCCCGCTGAGGCCATTGCCCAATATGCCCGAAAAATCCACGCTGATTTACTGGTGATTGGTCATATTCCCCAATTTTCCTTTGGTCACTGGCTGGAAGGATCTGTTGCCAAAGCCCTCCTGAGAAGTTTGCCCTGCAGTATTCTGGTCGCAAAAAAAAGCTGATAAAACATCCAGATGGATGGTCTTTTATGTGATTAAAGAACACCTAACATTTTGTTTTTTAAGTCGTTAAAATCAATGGCAAGAAATGCTTGAGTGTATTAAAGAGAGCATTAGCCATGATTCCGTTGACTACCGAATAAGGAAACAAAGTGTATGATCCCTCAGAAAGAATCGCCAGAGACAAA
>NZ_JBYCKP010000147.1:0-2382 GCF_057473445.1 Acidithiobacillus sp. TH-A36
ACTCCAATGCGTCATCGCTTCCGGCTTACTCTGCGTGGTCAATTCTACCAGGCGGGCCACATCCACTTTCACCGGAGGGGCGCCGCGCGGTAAATCGTGTTCAATGCCCAACAAGCGGTGTTCCAGATAACGCTTGCGCCAACGTGCGACTTGCAGGCGATCCACCCCCAGGCGCTCCGCAATTTCCTTGTTCTGCAAGCCCTCTGCCGCCAGCAATATCATCCGTGTCCGTAATGACAAGCGGACACTGCTTAATCGGGAGGCGACTATACGGGACAACTCGGACCGCTCTTCGCTGGTTAAAATGACTGTGGGCGCAACTCGCAAGGCTCGACTCCATTCATACCCTCAACATGGAACTATATTTATCATCATTAATCTTAAGTTTCATCAAGAATGCAACGATGCACTAGCTGCAGGTAGGCCCGTGACGTCCGTTGCATTGGATCTCGGCTATGGCAACGTGAGTGCTTTCATTGCGTTGTTCAAGCGATCATTTGGGGTGACGCCGGGACGTTACTATAATGCCACCCAAGCAGTTCAACCCGTCACCGCAGGTTCAGAAAAACCGGAATAGCCAGCGCCTTATGAAATGATTTCTGACTAGGTCACGTGAGCAATCTTTGATTAACAGTCCGGCAGGTGCTTGAGAATTATGACTATACTGCATAGGTTGGCGCATCATTGTTGCCATATTAGCCATTTTTTAGATTGGATATTGCGCCATGAAAACTGAAGAACCTAAAACGCCTCTGGATTGGTATACTGTGGTCAGAGGATTGCGAACGGATGACCCGCGAGGTTGAGGAAGGTTCTGGGCGGTGTAGTGTCTGTTACCAACTTTTTTTGCACAAAATTTAGGGGGGCTTGGGTTCGATCAGGCATAAAGTTACCAACTTTATTTATTTTTGAAAATTTCGATGTGCCAATTTTACTGGCTTAGGCCAGATAAAAGTTACCATCTTTATTTGTATCCTACAAGGAGAGCCCCCCTAAAATACCCACGCCCATACTTGAAGAAAGCGTGCGCACAAAGTTGGCCAACGTAGAAGCTTCATGCAGATTTTGCGGAGGTATTTCCGATAGAACCAACATGTTCATGGGTACAAACAGAAGACCGATACCAATACCCAGTAAGGCCATATAGAAAATCACATCTTGCAGCGATTCCTGCGGAACGAGAAAAATAGAAGCATACACCGCTGAAAAAACCAATAGGGCCAGTATCGCCAGATATTTAACCGGCACCCATTGAGAAGCCTTACTCATAAACATAGTGACAGGAATAGCGGTAACACCGATCGGTATACTGAGTAATCCACCGTAAAATCCGTTGTAGCCCGTATATTTTTCCACCCACAAGGGAATATCTGCCGTCCACCCCGTAAAGATGGACCAGCCCAAACAGAGCAGCAGCAGGCCTAACCCATAACTGCGAATATTCAGAAACGATAAGTTCAACAAAGGGTGTTCGGTCCTTTTTTGGCGGACGATGAAAGCGACCAGGAGCAAGATGGAAAGCCCTATAGCCATAACTATACGGCTGGACCGGAACCAACCAGATTCATCGCCCTGATCTATGATGAATTGCACGCTCACGACGAACCCATACAACATCAGGAATCCAATCCCATCAAATGGTTTAGTCAACCGCTCGCTATCTGGAATCTTTTTTCCACTCAGCCACATCGACAAAACAAAAAGTGGGATGGAAAGTACAAATATATAACGCCAACTGACCACTGTGGCCAACCAACCGCCAATGAATGGACCGATGTAAAAGGGAATTAACATGGCATTGGTCCATAGAGACATCATCAACGACCGGCGGTCAGGCGCACTGTAGCGAATGAAAATGGTTTGGCTCAGAGGAACCAGTATCCCCGCGCCGAGGCCTTGCACACCACGAAATAGCAACATGACCCAGATATTGCTGGTACTTGCACAAATAGCGCTACTGACTATCAAGGCGAGCACTGACCCATTGAAAGCACCACGAATGCCTATACGTGATGACACCCAAGGCATCAGCGTGGAACCTACAGCCCAGTTCATCACCATAAAGGTGAGAACCCAGACTGCATGGTGATCACTGGTCGTCAAACTTCCCGCGAGATAAGGGAAAATATTCTGAACGGCAACGGCGATAAACGAGCTGGTAGCGAGGGCGAGTCCAACCCCGAAGAACAGGAGGAAAGACGATCGATTATTCAATTTTTCATCACCCATGTTTTGGGGAATCCTTCAATGTATTTTGTTGTGCCAAAAAATGGCCATAACTAAGTATCCTGATCCTGCTAGTGGTCATTTGAGGCGTGGTTTTTTGAGAAACAGAATCAGCGGAATCATGATGAGAAAGCCGTAAAACAAGAGAACAAATGC
>NZ_JBYCKP010000148.1:0-1297 GCF_057473445.1 Acidithiobacillus sp. TH-A36
CAGGCCGGGATTGCGGTGCTTGGCAACGTCAATCAACAACCGGATTTGCTGTTGAAGCTCATTTAATTCCGATATGTCGGGATGGAGCCGGGAGTACCTATGCCTGGCTTCTCCTTATTTTTTGGAATCGACTAGGTGGATGAGAGACGGCCCAATGTTTTCGAGGGGTCTTGCGACTAGCACAGAGAGAAAGATGGTTAGGCACATCACGAGGGGAGAGGGGGTCTGATCGTGAGTAGTGGATTTTGGATTAACGCTAACCCTGCCGCCAATGTCGTTTTGTCCAACTTGCAAACTCTCAATCAGCAAATTAACACCGAGTCACAGGTCATGTCCACTGGCAACGCCATCAATTCCGCGGCGGACAACCCGGCTGGGTACGCCATCTCGCAGAACATGCAGGTGGAATCGAACGGTCTGAACATTGCCGTTCAAAACGCGCAACAAGGCACAGCTATGTTGCGAACGGCTGTCGGCGCACAGCAACAGGTGCTCGGCATCTTGCAGACCATGAACCAGCTTGCGACGCAAGCGGCTCAGAACGGTACACAGGATGTGATGGATCGTGCCGGACTTCAACTGGAAATGAACAGTCTTGCGAACGAAATCAACTCCATTACCAACCAGACGCAGTACAAC
Organism: Acidithiobacillus sp. TH-A36; assembly: GCF_057473445.1. NCBI lineage: Bacteria > Pseudomonadati > Pseudomonadota > Acidithiobacillia > Acidithiobacillales > Acidithiobacillaceae > Acidithiobacillus > Acidithiobacillus sp. TH-A36. The sequence continues at coordinate 640 of NZ_JBYCKP010000148.1, forward strand.
GGACTCAACATCCTGTCCGGTCAGTACAGTGCTGCGGCGAGTGGTTCTACGGTCACGCTTCAAGTAGGGGCTAATCAAGGGCAAACGCTTCAATTCAACATCGACGCAACGGATGTCAATACATTGGGTGTTGCAGGAATCAAGGCCACGACAGCAACTATCGTGGGAGTTGCGGGCAATTGGAATGGTGAGTTTTTCATGCCATTACCTCCTATTACTGACGTCACATTCTCCAAAAACTCGGTACTGGAAGGCGAACCTACTGGCTCTACGGCGGCGAATTATCAAGTGATCTTCAATGGAACATATGGTCAACCCAACTTCCATCAACCAAGTCAGTTCCTTTTTCCTTTGTTGACGGGTTCGTTTCAACTGCAAATGGCGGACGGCAATGGTCAATGGATCAACATCGGATCGGCAGTCAACGTCACCAGCGGACAAACCACCGTCACCATAGGCGATCCTTCGATCAACGCAGACATGAGTTTTAATATGTTCGGAGTGTTGAATCCTCCCGCGCCCGGAAAGTTTGAAACCACTTATCAACTTGCGGCTACTGGGGATGGCACGACATCTGGGAATGCAACGAACAACTTCACCGCTTCGACTACAGGTGTGGTGGGCCTCAACATCTTGACTCAACCTGACGCCGAGAGAG
>NZ_JBYCKP010000149.1:0-2493 GCF_057473445.1 Acidithiobacillus sp. TH-A36
TCACAAACGATATCCGCCCGGCCCGGTGGTGGCAGGAAAGGCAGGGCATCCAACACCGCGTTGAGATAATCTTTTTCTGATCCGAGTTGGCGGCGGGTACCCACTGTCTCACCCTTCATCGCCGCCATCACCTGTTGGTGTCCATGTCCGGGCATGAAACGAGGACCTTCTGAGCCCAAAGGTGCCACCACCAGACGCAGCATCAATCCGTCACCGACTGGAGAGAGTTCTGCGCGCAATTGCGACTCGGAGGGGACCTCCCGCGCCGCTTGGGCATGGTCCGACTGGACCTGAAAGTGGCTGGCCAATACCTGGAGAGTCTGTTGCAACTCGGGTTGCGCATCTGCCGGCAGGATGAGCCGGTCGGCAATTAACTGCGCGGCCCGGCGCTGGGCGGGTGTCAGCCGGATCACCCGGAGCCGTTGTGGTGAATCGCGCAATACCGTAATCAGGCGCAAGGCATCCCACTCACGTTTTTCGTCGCTGCTGAGCCCGTACCCATGGGTGGCCTCATTGCCGTCCATCTGCAGCATGGGCTCTACCCGCATCACATAGCCATCCCCTTCCCTGGACACGGTGATTTCGGGAGGGCTTTCCACCACATCTACCAGAATGTCGGGGCTCTCCGGGAGAACAACCCTCGGGTGGCCAATGAGGGCAGTGAGGGCTGCAGCACGATCCAACCAAAAAGACCGGGCATAGTGAGGGTTCTTGCGGATGGCACGGATCACTTGTGCATCCTGGGGCGCCAATCGTTCATTCCCCGCAATTTTCGCCAGGGAAATGGCTTTGGGTTTGCCCCAACCGCGTTGGCCGCGTTTTTGTTCCAAAGGCTCAATGGTCTCGACGGTACCGTGTGGCCCCAAGTGAACGGACCAGAGCAGGCGGGTTTCATGGGCATCCGGCACCAGCGCGATATCGGTGACCAGGGATTGCAGGGAACTCAGCACATTCCGCCAGGACTCCTGTCCTCCGGCTACGAAAAAAGGAATGCCTGGATCCTCGTTGCGGAAAGCTTTCTCGGCTGCCGCAAATTGCGCATCGAGCCAGGTAAAGCCGCAGTCCTGAAAAGCCTTACGGGCATTGGTCACCGCTGTGGCGTGATCGGGATCGGGTGTGAAATGTGCCGTGGGAGCTCGTAGTTCCGGGCGCAGCCAAGCGCGCAAAATGGCGCGCTCAAAGTGCACCCAGGGGTGCCGGATTCTGGCAAAGGCCTGGAACGCTTCGGGCTCCAGGGGTGCGTCTCCCAATCGCACATTGATGGCATGCACCCAGATTCCCCAGAAGTCATGGGCCGATGGCGTGCGCGATCCGGCCTCGCCCAGACAGAATTTACGGGCGAGGTCCAGGTGTTTGGGAGTTTTCTGGGCCAGCAAAGACAAGGGATAAATCCAGGTCAGGCTGTAGGGTAAAAGTCGCGCACGTATACCCATGGCTTTGCGCAGTATTTTGAAAGCCGCTTCCATTTCGGCCTGTGCCGAATCCCATTGGCCCTGCTGTATGCGTATTCCCGCGCGCAGCACTTCGGCCGCAGCATCTTGCTTTAATGGCTTGAGCACATCTATCATTTGACTGAATTCGCCGCGATGGAGCAGCACTTCGGCCAATTGCAATCGTAGTGGTCCTGGGATGGCCTCTCGCCCGGTCTTTACCTGTTCCATGGTCCAGTGAAAGAAAGGCAGGTATTCCGGATCTACGCGTTGACACAGATTACCCAAGGCGTTCGTAGCCATTCGCCAACGCCACTCCGGAGTGACCCGTTCCATCAGTACGGGATCAAAGGCCTCCATGCACGCCGCATAAAAAATGGTGCCCCAGTCATTGCGCCTGGAAATCTCTTTCTGCATGGCCTCCAGATCGCTGAACGGTGCCCCGGAAAAGACCGCCAGACGCAGTATGGCGATGGCGTCTGCCTCCTCCCAAAATGACCAGCCGTAATGGCTGTGACTTGGGTCATAGTTCGTACTGCGATGGAGGGCGCTGCGTAACTCGGCAATCGGATGCTGCGCCAAAAGTTCCCGATAGGCCTGACTGCGAATCTTGTCATGCAGCTGAGCGTAGCCCTGGCGTCGAGGATGTTCCACGAGCAGGTCTGCGCGTCGGAGCTGCGCCCACGCATCCTTGACGGCTATTTGTGTAAAGGCTTTACCGGCGTGATTTTTTAAGCCCCACCTCTGGATCAGTTCGTAAACGGCTGTTCGGGGGCGCGAGGTCCAGAGCAGTGCCATGGCATCTGCTACAGTTCGTGTATCGGCATCAAGAGAATGGAGATCTTTCGGGATCAAGGTCAACGGTAGGGTATCCTTGGAAATCAATATGGTCGAAGCATACCAAAATCTGCTGAAGATGGCTGAGGCAAGATGGCTGAGGCATTTATTATGTCTTCAAAACTGCTTAATTCTTCGCGAACTCTCCACTGCGAGAGCTTGATCTGGAAGTCGAACGAGATCGTCACGATGTGGGGCGCGACGCCAGCCTGTGAGATACCTTCTG
>NZ_JBYCKP010000150.1:0-4374 GCF_057473445.1 Acidithiobacillus sp. TH-A36
AGTCCGGAACGAATCACCGTATCCTGGCCCTTCTGCATGCCGGTGAGCACTTTTTGTTCGCGGGCGATCAGCCGATGGTCCGGCCCGGGACTCAGCACATAAACAAAATCACCATAGGTATTGAAACTCACCGCAACAGTAGGAATCACCAGCGCTGCTTTGGGTGCCTCTTTCTCCAGAACCACACGCACAAACATACCCGGCTTCAACCCCGGTTCTGCCTGGAGCAAGGCTCTCACACTGAGGGCGCGATTATCCGCATGCACATGACTGGAAATCGCCTGTACAGAAGCGCTGTAGTGCCGAACTGCGTCGCCATCGTGAATATCCACCTGCACCGGCGCACCTTTGTGCAGGGTCTGGGCATCGCGTTGCGGAACAGTGAAATCAACATACAAATGCTGCAGATTTTCCAGATGCACCACAGCCGTTCCCGCATGAATAAATTCACCGGTATTGACGGTGCGCAGACTGAGCACTCCCGAAAATGGCGCGCGGAGTTGAGTGTCGGCAAGCGACTCCTGCAACGCCGAAACTTCTCCCTGAGAGGCCTCGGCATCGTATTGCGCCTTGTCCAGTGCGGCGGTAGATATACCGTGAATGGCATAAACCTTTTGGGCGCGTCGATAATCGACCAAAGCCAGCCGGGCATGGGCCTGGGCTGCCTGCAACTGCCCCGGCAAGGCACCAGGGTCCAGGGCGAGGAGTAACTGTCCCTTGCGCACCGTTTGTCCCGAATGAAAATACAGTTTCTGAATAACCCCACCGACTTGCGGGCCAAGTGCTGCGCCCTGCTGCGCCACCACCTCGCCAACGGCTGTCAATTCACCCGCTATATTGCGGGTTTTGACTTTTACAGCAGAAACCGTCACCGCCGGATTGGCAGCAGCAATCAATTGGGTATGCAGGCGTTGCTGCCGCCATGCATACCAGCCATACACGGCTCCAAAAAGCAGCACAACAACCAATCCTAAGAGAAGAAACGCCTTTTTCATGCGGGGGCTCCTGCAGTGTTTACCATGGGGGTGTCAGTGGGCACAGAATGCGCTTTGGGTGCTGGTTGATCCGGTTGCCAGCCATCACCCAGCGCCACAAACAGCGCGACGCTATCCAGATAACGCTGACTGCGGCCTTGAATAGCTGCGACCGAATCCTGTTGATAGGCAATTTCGGCATTCAAAACCGTGGCATAGTCCGTAGCACCATCCCGATATCGGGCCTCGGCCAGGTGCAGGGCCCTGGCAGAAGATTGCTGAGCCTGTTTTTGCTGAATATAGGCCGTATCAGCACCCTGCAGGGTGCGCAAGGCATCGGCCACCTGTTTAAAGGCATTCAATACCGTGCTGCGGTACTGGTCACTGGCTACCTGATACTGATCCAACGCCGCACGACGCTCTGCATGCAAGCTGCCACCATTATAAATTGGCGCAGCCAGGCCAGCGCCCAGTGACCAGAGGGTGGAAACCGGGTTGAAAAACAGGCCACCAGTCATGGCTGCCTTGCCAATCTCTGCAGAAATGTTGAATTGAGGGTATAAATTGGCTGCCGCCACATCCGCCTGGGCAGCAGCAACCTTGATCTCCGCTGTTGCCGCCTGGATATCCGGACGATTTTCAGCCAGTGCCGAGGGAATGGTCGTGGGCAAGCGGGCGGGTAAATGCAGACTTTGCAGAGCGGGAATGCTGAGGGCCACATTCGGCGTTTGCCCCAGCAACGCCGCCAGGGCGTGGCGGGCCGCCGCCAGATCTGCCGCAAGAGGGGCAATGCGGGCACGCGCAGCGGCCGTCATGGCCGCCTGCTGTTCTACATTCTGCAGATTCTGATCACCCAGTTTATATTCCTGCTGCAACAGTTTCAGCAAATGGGCATCCGCTGTGGCAATCTGCCGGGCTGCATGCAACTGGGCGCGGGCGGCGGCACCACTGATGACAGCCCGACTGACGTCTGCGGCCAGAAACACTTCACTCTGATGCAGATTGGCCTTGGTCACCGCCGCCTGTGCCCGGGCTGCATGGACCAGATCTTTCTGCCGGCCAAACACATCCGGGTTATAACTGACGTCAATGGTGCCCAGGAAGAGGCTATAGAGATTGCCCGGAATACGGTAACTTTGTCCTCCGTTGGCACCTGTCCGCAAGGCCCGCGCGCGACTGATTCCCGCGTTTGCCGAAACCTGCGGAGCCAGGCCCCCCTGCGCAGCCACCATCAGCGCCTGCTGCCTTGCCAAAGCCGCATGGGCTGCCTGCAAATCCGGATTAGCCTGCATGGCCTGCCGGATATAGTTATTGAGCGGTTTTGAGTGAAACAACAACCACCAGGAACGCGCCTGCTGCCGCGTCCACTGGACTTTTTGCTGGTCTGCCGGCAAAGCAGCGGGATGGGCATTATAAGATGGCGGCGTACGCATCTTCGGTACGGACCAATGGGGGCCCACTGCACAACCCGCCAGACCGATCATCAAACCCGAGCCCAACAATATGGCGATGCCCCGCCTGCGTATTCGGGATCCCGGCCAGCGCCGGGCCGCCGCATTTTCCTGTGCCATGTATTATCCTTGTTCAGGTCCAATGGAAGTTCAGGAAAAGCATAACGGGGTGGCCTGTAACAATCGTGCGCAGACACCGATCCAATATGTAACAAAGTGTCTGTTTATTTCCGGAGTACCCTGCTTGTTACATTTACGTTTGGTCTATCCGCATCCGGGGAGTACAGTACAATGCATGGAAAACAAAGCGCGAATTTTAGTGATAGATGATGACTTGCGACTGCGCAGCCTGGTGGAATCGCATCTTAAGGGCTATGGTTTTATGGTTCAGGGCATGGGTGATGGTCGCCAGATTGAAGCCAGCCTTGCAGAAAACCCGGTAGATCTCATTATTCTCGACCTGGGTCTTCCCCATGAAGATGGCCTGCAGATATGCCGACGCCTGCGCCAGCAGCACGACGTGCCGATTCTCATGCTCACCGCTCGGGGTGACGAAGTCGACCGGATTTTAGGCCTGGAAATGGGTGCCGACGATTATCTGGCCAAACCCTTTCATCCCCGTGAGCTGGTTGCCCGTATCCAGGCCATTTTGCGCCGGGTCCGGGGCAGTGTTCCCAGAACCTCAGGGGTCACCGCCAGCTTTGAAAAGGGTCCCTTTCGGGTGGACATGGGTCGCCAGGAAATTCATCTTCATGACCAGCTCCTCTCCCTGACCAGCGCCGAATTTTTGACCCTGGCCACCCTCATTCAGCATGAAGGACAGGCACTGACGCGTGAAAAACTGATGTGGTTGACGCGTGGCCGTCAGCTGGAAGCCGATGACCGCAGTATCGATATGCAGATATCGCGGCTCCGCCGCCTGCTCGACAAAGGCCCCGGTCGCCCCCGGCACATTCGTACGGTCTGGGGACACGGCTACCTCTTCGTGGCCGAACCCTGAACATCCGTACATATTGGCCCCGCAGTACACTGGGGCGGACCCTGCTGCTACTCGGCCTGCTGCTGCTTGGCACCCAAGCCGCTGTTTACGTTCTTTTTCATCAGTATGTGATGAATCCAGCCGCCGAACGCTTTGCCGAGTTTCTGCTGCAAACCGACCACGCCCTGATCAGTAGCGGGGCACAATATGCCCCCAACGGAAACCTGCAATGGCGACCGGCCAGCGCCAAACCGGGCAAAATTCCAGATAAGTACTTCATGGACAAGACCGCTCACTATGTCCAGCAGCAGGTACCCGGGGCTAGACTCCGCGTAGGTTTGGATGAGGGGACTACTACCTGGATGTGGATACGCGGCGGTCCTCACCAGCCCTGGCTCGGTATGCCGGTATCGCCGATGAACTTTGGTGGGCAGGGATTCATGTTCATGCGTCTTGGAGTCATTGCGTTGGTGACTTTGCTGGGGGCCTGGCTGATTGTCCGCCAGATTAACCGGCCCCTGGCCCGCCTGGCCGCCGAAGCTCCACGCATTGGCCTTGGTGACACCCCCGACACCCTGCAGCCCATCGGTGGTCCCCTGGAAGTACAGCACCTGACTCAGGCCATTACGGGTATGGCCAATGATCTGCATCGTCTTCATGAAGAGCGCACCCTGCTGCTCACGGGCATTTCCCACGAACTCCGGACGCCGCTGTCCCGACTGCTTTTGACCCTGCACTTGCCCGATTCAGATTTTCTGGAACAAAAATCCGCCATGTGTGTGGATGTTAACGAGATGGACGAAACCATAGACAAGTTTCTGACTCTCGTCCGCAGCGGGGATCAGGAAAAAGCCGTTGTCGTCAACGTGCGGAACTGGCTGGAGGAAATGCAGGAAATTGCCAGGGAACGCTATGGGCTGGACATCAGCGTTGCGGAAAATCATTCTGGTGATAGTGCAAATTCTTTTCG
>NZ_JBYCKP010000151.1:0-2986 GCF_057473445.1 Acidithiobacillus sp. TH-A36
CCCGCCATGCTGAATAAAATGCGGGAAATACTGTTCAGGGTGGCGATGGTCGCTGAAAAAGCAGCAGTAGCCATGGCCAGATCCGAAAAAATGCCCAGCCAGGGCCTGCCAATAGCCTCGGCAATCCGGTTGAGAGGAGCAGGGCTGTTGCCAATGGCGGAGGGGATGTGGGCAAAGGCCAGAATTTCAATATAGGCCATAGCCACAAAAAACAAGCCGACCATACCCACGGAAAAGAGCATGACCTTGGGAATCGCCGTGCGCGCAGCCCGGGTTTCCCCGGCAAGGTTTCCGGCTGTTTCAAAACCGCCGTAAGCCAACAGCGACAATATTAATGCCTGGGTAAACGGGCCTTGCTGCAGTTGCATAAAATGCCATTGAGCCGGATCCCGCCAGCCAAAATGTCCCAGTGTAAATGCGGCAATCAGCACAATGCAGGCAATGGAAAAAATCTCAACCCAAAGTCCCCAGCGGGCGGAAATTTCAATGCCGCGCCGCGCCAGTCGCCAGGCAATCAGCAGGTACACAAAAGCAATAAGCGCAATCCAGCCGATGCCATGAATGGGCCAGAAAAAGGCCAGGGCCTGCTCCAGAAACAGGCCTCCCAACAGGGGCGCAGCTGCCAGGGCACCAAAATATCCGGCAATCATGACAAAGCCCGCCAGCATCCCGGCTATGGGGTGCAAGGCGCTGCTCAGATAAAAAAACAAGGAGCCCGGAGAAGGGAAATGCCGTGCCAAAATGCCAATTTGCAGGGCGACCAGCATCATCAGCATGCCTATGACGCTATAGGCCAGCCAGGTAAAATTGCCACTGTGCACCGCCACCAGGGAAATGGTAACGGCGGGCATTGCCGAGGGGGTAATGTTGGCGACCGCATGGCCCCAAATTTCACTGGGGCTGACGGACTTGGAGCTGGAGTGCATAAATCGGGATACTCATTGATTCTGACTGTAGTGAAAAATTATAAGGGGATGGCCCTATGAAAGCGATGAGAGCGTTAGTCCGGCCAGTGTGAATACAGCCAGCGCCGACTGGGCTTGCCCTGCGGCACTGGCGCATCGTCCCAGAACCGTGCCGCTGGAATGCACAGCAGATAGGGCTCTTGCCATTGTTTGCGCAATGTAGAGACCTGCTCGCCGGGTACTTTTGCAACGGCGGTCAGGTGCCGTGCTCCTGGCGCGCCAAGGATAATGCTTTCGGCCTCTGGATACTGGTCCGTCAACCGGGCTTCCTCCGCTTCAGGACGGATGCTGTGGCCATTTGCCAGACTGAATCCCCCATCTTCACGGCCGCGCCAAAACAAGCAGCCGTCAGGATCCTGGCTGACTTCATCGCCACTGTTGGTCCAGCTCTGATCATCCTGAATGCTTTGCCAACCCGACGCGGACAGGCGGGCATCGGCTTGCCCGGGTGAATGATAATGGAGGGTTTCGCCACGCAACGCATATTCCACCAGGGAATGTCCCAGGATAAATGGCTGAAACTCTCCGGGAGGTCCCAGCGTGATTCCCGGCCCGGCCTCGCTTTGTCCATAACCCACCCGCAGCGCAGTGCCCTGGAGTTGATTGGCAAGGACTTTACCAATGGGGGCTCCGCCAATGATGCCACCCTGTAAGCTATGCAAGAATTTTGGGGTAAGCAGGCGTGCCATACGCGGAACCGTCAAGAGATGGGTGCAGTCCCGGGGTGGATGGCGGGCGCGCTGTGCTTCTGCCTGAATAACGCTACCTGCCATGCAGGCGGGCAGTAATTCCAGCACACCTGCAAAGGCATGGGCCCAGGGCAGGGTGTTCCAGAGCAGACTATCGGCGCTGAGTTGCAGTGCCGGTAAATGGGTAGCAACCTGCCAATCCAACGCTGCAAAGCTGAGTCGGTAAGCATTTCCGGCTCCCATACTGCCCGAGCTCCACAAAATCAGGGCCGCATCCTGATCGTCATGGATGCCACCTTCCTGGACTTCTTCCTGAACACGATCTGATGGATAATGTATCCACAGTGCGGGCTGGAGCAGTTTCAGGCGGCGCTGGATTTCCAGAGGATGCAGGGTGGGTAGTGGACAGAATATCCAGTCTCCCATCCAGCAGGCCAGCATATAGGCCAAATAAGCGGGACTGTTGGGCAGGCTGACTGCAATTCTGCTTCCGGGGATGATTTTGGCACGACGCCAGCGGGTTTTGATACGGGCGGCTCTGGCCCAGAGCGACTGTCCCGGCCAGGCATGGGTATTACCATTCTGGTGCCAATCCAGCGCAAAACCCTGATGCAGCCCCTCTGCCAGTTGTTGCAGAAATTCATGGCGACCCGACAAGTTCAGGACACCAGATCCATATTCATTTGCCTTAACAACAAGTGCAGCTGGTTACGAAAATCTTCGGGAATGTCATTTTCAATGTGCTGGATTTCCCGGTCAACCATTTGCAAAAGCTCAATTTGCTGTTCGCTCAGGAAATTACCACCATCCTGCTGAAAGGCGTTGTTCAGCATTTGCCACAGGCTGTTCAGGCAGACGAGGTAAAGTTGCCGTTGTTCCTGATGTATTTCGGGCAGATCTGTCAGTGCTTGCAGCAGTTCATCGGCATACGCCAGAAACTGGTTAATGACCTGGTTTTCCGCAGGAACCTGCATCAGCCCAGATCCTCATATAACTGAATAATACGATCAATAAAAATAAAAAAAAGCGGACTTTTACGCCTATCGAAAAACATGTGCACATGGGCAGAGATAGGGCGGATACGATAGGTGAACGTATAATAAAAATGCGTGTCCAGAGACCCCTCCTGGATACCCTGACGGAATCGTCCACGAAACAGGCGGCTGGCCGTGCAGGGTGCTACTTCCGTGAAAAAATTACGCCCCAGAACTTCGTCCGCAGACAAACCACTGAGTCGCGCCTCTGCTGCGTTAAAAATTTTTACCTGAGCGTGACTGTCCAGAGCAATGATGCCAAAACTCTGCCGGTCAGCCATTTGCGCATTGATCTGGT
>NZ_JBYCKP010000152.1:0-10499 GCF_057473445.1 Acidithiobacillus sp. TH-A36
TACGATAGAAAACGTCGAGCATATTTTCAAAAAGACGCTGAAAATTCTGCTCAGATTGGCTGATTTCATGTCCCATTTCTTCACTGAGCTCGGTAGCTGCTGCCAGAACCAGAGTATGCCCGGCAAATTCTATTAATGAGCTGACGGATATGATGTGTTTGATTTTGCCATTGAGTGTATAAACACGGGCTTCTGTAGGACTGTTTTTAGGATTTTCATTGTTCAGTACCTCAAGACGATTAAGAATGCGTCCATGATCTAGAGGATGAATAAAAGAGGTGAGGTCCTTACCCAAAAAATAATCTGGATTATCTCCCTCAAAAAGTTTAACAGCAGATTTGTTGACAAATAGTAATTTTCTGTTGTGTGTTAATGCATGGGGTACCGGATGTTGCTGTAATAACTCCAATGCGGGGAAACTGTTTAAAATTTCCTGAATAGTCGGGGCATCCAATTCATCTGGCTTCTCTGGATATTTCAATGGACTTTTGACTCCACTTGGATAGGAAGCTTTTGCCAATACATGGTCTATCAGTAAAGACTATCATGAGGACTGCAGAATGTCACCATAAGTAAATGATAAGAATGTCTTATATTAATGTACCAAACATTCTGATTACAGACCCTTGGCTTTTCTTTGTTGATCCCACCAGCCATTTTTGCGAATGCGGTTCCAGGTAGCCGCTTTCTGCTCAGGAGTCATGGTTATCCAATGGCAAACTTCTTCAAAAGTTCGGCCACAGGATTTACACACGTCATCGCCCAGAGCGGTAGTGCAAAATCCCAGGCATGGGGAATCAGGTAGAGAGGAATTAGTGGGCATCTGCAGAGGGAGCTACGTCAGGGGCAACCAGAGCCAGAATCTGATCACCAGCACGCGGCTCCGGCTGGTTTTGGTCACTGTTTATGACTTGCAGTTTTCCATTTTTATCCAGAATAAATAATGCCAGAAAGCCTGTGGTAAATTGTTGCTGGTATTGTGACCAGTCAAACTGCTCAGTCAGCCTTGTTGCTTTCAGGGCCCAGCCCTTTTCCATTTTATCCAGCAAAGAACCAGCGGTAGCGTCTTCACTGAAAAGATGAAGACGTCGATGTTGTTTTGCTGTGCGGTTACGGGCACTGGTTTTGCGACTGCTGCCATCGGCCAGGGTAAACACAGAACGATGACCGAATTCGGGATCATAACGCAGTGAGGCGATCAGATTTCGGGCGGCATCGGTGGATAAAGCCAGCAGATAACCAAATCCAATCAGATTGAGTTGACGATCAGCGGCCTCTGAAACCGGGCTACCCAAAAAAGTATCCAGTCCTGCCATGCGTGCCGCCTGGATTTGCCGATATTCATCATCCACCAAAAGTGGCCTGAACCCCCATTCCTTGAGCTTTTCAGCAACGGCGATGGCAAAAGCGTTGGCCCCCACAATGAGGATGCCACGGGGGTCTTTTTCAGAAACACCCAGAAGCCTTGCCATGGGACGCGCTGTAAAACTGGCCAGGAGTACGGTGACAATGATGAGCGCGAAAGTCAGAGGCACAAACAAGTGGGCCTTGGGATAATTCAGTGCTTCCAGTTGCCCGGCATATACGGGGGCGCCTGCTGCTGCGACAATTCCGCGTGGGGCGATCCATCCGGTCATGAATCTTTCTTTCCAGTTCAGTTCCTTGCCATCGTAAGCCAGTAACACTTTGACAGGCTGGGCGATCAGTTGAATAACCAGCGTGAGCAGTACGCCGGAGATGATGACTTCTTTCAAGGCCAGCAGATTCAGGCGCGCAGCGAGGAGAATGAAAAGAATGGAGATTAATAAAATGGAGAGACTTTCCTTGAAATTCAGGATGTTTTCCAAAGGAATGTCACGCATGTTGGCGAGCCAGACGCCCATCAGCGTAACAGCGAGTAGTCCGGATTCGTGGGCGATCTGATTGGCTGCTGCAAAAATAATAAAAACACTACCCAAGGCCACTACGCCATGCAGATAATCGGGGATAGCCCGTTTTCTGAGTAACCACCCCAGGCTTTGACCGGCTAAAACGCCCAATACCAGACCCGCTGCAAGCATTCTGAGAAAAACTTCTACGGCAGAGCGGAGTCCTGTGGAGCCATGATGCGCAATAATGGCTTCGAAAACCAGAACGGCCAGCAGGGCCCCAATGGGATCAATGAGGATGCTTTCCCACATTAATACATTGCTGATACGCGCATTGGGTCTGGCTGCCCTTAACACCGGGCCGATGACGGTGGGTCCGGAAACCACCACAACTGCACCTAAGAGGATCGCCATGGACCAGTTAAAGCCCGCAATCCAGTGAGTAGCTACCGCCAGTATCAGCCAACTGCTGATGGCCCCCAGGCTGACCATTCTGCGAATGACCGAGGCGAGACCGCCCAGTTCTCGCAGGCGTAAATTCAGCGCGCCCTCAAACAGTATTACGGCTACTGCTAAAGAAATACCGGGAAACAGGAGAGGGCCAAATAGCTGGTCCGGTTGAATCCAGCCGGTGACCGGGCCGGCAATAATGCCAATACCCAGAAGAAATATAATGGCGGGTAGTTTGACCCGCCATGCCAGCCATTGGCTGGCCGCGCCCAAAATAACCAGCCCAGCCAGAATCAGCATGATGTTCATAACATTTTATTTTTTAGAGTTTTTTGATGAGCTTGACGATAAACAAAAGAATAATGGCACCAATAAAGGCAACAATAATGGCACCGATAATGCCCGCCCCAAAAAGACCAATCAAGCCAATCGTCGTCAGGACGAATCCACCGATGAAAGCACCGATGATGCCGACAATGATGTCTCCGATAATGCCAAACCCCCGGCCTTTGATGAGCAATCCGGCCAGCCAGCCAGCGATTCCACCGACGATGAGAAAAACAATAATGTTCATTAACATGGTTCAATCCTCTCTATTTGTAATATCGTCTTGTCAAACTAACACATAACGCGTTTCCAGGTCATTATAAACACATAAGAATTCTTTTATATTTTATAAACCAAACTTCGTTTGTTCTATAAAAATGGATTTTCATATTTCTTAACAATTTTTATTACGGCCATGTCTTATCTGGAGAGGCCTTGAGACCTTACACTGAGCGCTGAAAACTGGGATTTTATCCTGTTTTCAGGTGGATCAAGTGTTTGTGGAACTTTTTGGGTACAACATTACAGAATGCAATAGACGTTACATTTATTATTGAAGAAACCCACTGAAAAATTTGCGTAATAAACTGTCTACCCGGGTTTTATATTGCGCAACATCAGCAGAATGATCCCATCAAATATCAGGTTGACGCCCACAAATATGCCGACCAGGATCAATGAACCCCGAGGCCAGGTGACCACGAAGAGAAGGGCAATGAAAATGTCAATAGTACCACTGAAAATGGACCAGCCCCGACCATGTCCCGGATAGATTTTCATTTGCGTGAAATTTCGGTAGGCATCAATGATGAAATACAGAACGAACATCAAACCTATTGCCGCAATTCCAGCATTTGGCAGGGCAATCATGATGCCACCAGTGATAAAAAGCAGTAAGGGTTTCAACCAGTCAGCCATTTGATGCTGATGCATCTGGATGCTGTGGGCAATCCATGTTAATCCGGCAATAATCAGCATGGCGGCAATAACACCATCCGTAACAGCAGAAAGAATAATTGGGCTTAACAGTCCAAATATCCCGACAATGATTAATAAGATAGCAACAGGTAGCAAATATTTACCGAACATTTTCTTTTCGGTTTCTATGATATTTTGCAGATCAGGAATGTTGGGATTCAATTTTTGTTCCTTTTAACGGTACCAGAGTATTTCCGCACTCTCCATGGGCACCAGGCAATTTTGATGGCAAGGAATGATGCGCGGAGTATAGTCTGCCAAGTCACGATCAGCAGGGATGTCCAACGTGTAATTGTAACTGTTGACTGCTCCACTCAGTGCTTCACCACGCTGCATGGGAACCACTTCTAAAGGATATTGGTCACTTCGGTTGGCAAATAGTTCCACGCTGATAGATTCAGCATCCAGATCGTCCAGATAAACATGCACTTCAAAATAATGGCGATTATTTTCGGTACGTACATGCAGATCGCCAAAATGCAGAAGGGGCCAGTGTTGGCGAATATTTTTCTGCCATGTACAAATTTCCTCAATTCGACTTTTTTCGCTACGCGCTGCAAGAAGACGTCCAGCGGGTTCGTATAGTGTCGATACATAATCGCGGAGCATTCGATTACTGCTGAATAAGGGGGTAAGCCGACTCATGCTTTCGCGAATTTTCTCAATCCAGGCTTGTGGACAGCCGCTGGCATCGCGATCCTGATAAAAAAGAGGCACAATCTCGTTTTCCAACAAATGATAGAGAGCTTCTGCTTCCTGAATATCCCATTGTGGATCATCATCATGTTCGGCGCGATCACCGATAGCCCAGCCCGTTTCCGGACAGTAGGCTTCCGCCCACCAGCCATCGAGCTCGGATAAATTCAGCCCGCCGTTGACCAACACTTTCATGCCACTGGTCCCGCTGGCTTCCCAGGGGCGGCGCGGCGTATTAATCCACAAATCGACGCCCTGGACCAGATGTTCGGCCACCAGCATGTCGTAATCGGCAATAAAGACAATGTGATTGGCCAGCTCGGGATGTTGATGAATAAACAAGGTCCACTGCTGAATCATATTTTTGCCCACTTCGTCCCGAGGATGGGCCTTTCCGGCAATGAGAAGTTGTACCGGGTGATGTGGATTGGTCAGCAATTGCCTCAGTCTGTCGGGATTAGTCAAGAGCAGATTGGGGCGTTTATAGGCAGTAAAGCGCCGTGCAAACCCGATCGTCAGGGCATTAGGGTCCAATGCCAACGCTGCACGCTCTTGGTCCTCCAGCGGCGCGTGCGCCTGCGCCAGTTGTTGCTGAAGCCGTTGCCGCGCGAAATGAATGACCTGCTGACGGCCTTTGCTGCGCAATTCCCAAATTAATCCGTCGGGAGTTTCGCGGAATTCTGCTTCGAGTTTTTGCAAATCGCCCAGCCAGCGTTGTTTACCACAAGAGGATGTCCACAAGGCATCTGCTTCAGCTGAATCCCAGGAGGGCATATGCACACCATTGGTGACATGGGTTACCGGGACCTCGTCTGCAGGCCAGCGTGGAAAGAGCGGTTGAAACAGGCGTCTGCTGACTTCTCCATGAAGGCGGCTCACGGCGTTGACAATAATGCTGCCGCGAATCGCCAGCCAGGCCATATTAAATGGTTCTTGCGGATCATCGGGATTTTCCCGTCCCAGTGCCAGGATGCTTTCCACATCGACACCAAAAGCTTCTGGCGCTCCGGCAATGTAACGCGTCATTAATTCTGTCGGGAAACGGTCAAAACCAGCTGATACGGGGGTATGCGTGGTAAAAATGTTCCCGGCCCGAGTGGCATTGAGAGCACATTCAAACGCCGAACCATGATCGCGCATATGGCTGTATGCGCGGGCCAGAATGGCAAATGCGGCATGCCCTTCATTAAGGTGACAAATTTCAGGTTGGACACCCAGACGGCGCAATAATAACCAGCCGCCGATGCCCAGACAGATTTCCTGCTGCAAGCGGGTTTCCGGGCCTCCGCCATATAACTCAGCGGTTATACCCCGATCCGCCGGGGTATTCAGGGGGTCGTTACTATCCAGCAAATACAAGGTCACCCGGCCTACCTGGGCTTGCCAGGCGCGTAAAATGACTTTTCGGCCAGGGAAGGGGAGTTGCAGGCGCAACCATTCTCCTTCGCTGTCACGCACCGGTGTAACCGGCATTTGGGTTGGATCGTTATAGGGATAAAATTCCTGTTGCCGACTGTTTTCATCGAGCGTTTGGCGAAAATAGCCCTGTTGCCAGAGCAGGCCGATACCCAGCAACGGGATGCCCAGGTCACTGGCTGTTTTCAGGCAATCGCCAGCCAGGATTCCCAGCCCTCCAGAGTATATGGGCAGGGCTTCGGAGAGGCCGAATTCCATGCTGAAATAAGCAATCTGTTGGAAGGAAGCCTGGGCGTGATTCTGTTCAAACCAGCTGCTTTGGGCTAGTTGCTCCTGATGCAGCGCATTAAAAGCCTTGAGTTTTTCAATGAATGCTGTATTTTGCGCCAATTCTTGCAGGGTTTGACTACTGATATTTTGTAAAATTAACCAGGGATTGCGCGTTTGCTCCCATAGTTCTGGCGCTATTTCGGCCCAGAGGGAGTCGGCGGCATGACTCCACGCCCAGCGTAAATCCAGCGCCAGCTCCGTCAGACCACTGAGCGATTCCGGCATTTGCGGAAGCAGATAGCATGGTGCGATAGTCACTCACTTTTCTCCGTTGTGTCAGGGTGTGAACTTGCCGGCGGTACCGATGGGCATTTACAAACGCCAGCGGGTATGGCCCATCGGGTTGATTAAGACGCTTCTCCCATAAGTTTTGCAGCTTCTTCCACGCTCTGATTTTTGACGACCAGGGCATGGATCGCCCGACAGAAGCGGATAGCATCCGGCTGGCTGCGTTGATGGACATTTCGGCCTGTGGCACAGCCCTGGGTTCCACCTATATGTAATTGCGCATCCAGACGTTGCAAAAAGGTTTTCGAGTCGGTTTCCGAGCCACCAGCACAAATGACTTGCGTGCGTCCGGCTGCCGCAACGGCTTCACCCAGCAGGCGGGCATCCATATCTCCTTGTTCATTCAAGGGCGGATTGACTTTGGCGAAATCAGCCCCGAGACAGGCAACCAGACCACTGGCACCGGCTATCAGGTGCGAATCCTGCTCTTTGTTGCCTACCGCCTGTCCCCGGGGGTAAGCCCAGATGACCGCCAAAAGACCCATGGCGTGGGCATCCTGGATGATACGCGCGGCCTCGGAAAGCATTTCGGGCTCATACAGTGAACCGGGATAGATGGTATAACCGACGCCCACAACTTTCAGGCCGGAGTGCCGGACGAAATCGCGCACCTGGACCATGCTCTGCCATTGCAAACTGGCAGGGTCACGCTGGGCGGTTTTCACCAGGTGGGTTTTGCTGTTGAGTTTAAGTAGATAGGGCACTTCGGGATAATCCATGGCGTAATGGCTGATCAGCCCCATCTGGGCGGCGAAACAACCCACAGGAGCCGCGCTGGCAATACGAAACAGATGTTCAGGATCAGCGTCGTCTGCAGCGACGTGTTCGCCAACAAAGTCATCATTCAAATGCTCGACCTTCTGATCGCCCGCCATCAAAAAAAGACGCCCGCTTTCCTGGGTGGCGAGTTGATAATTTTCAGTCCAGCGCCGGGCACTGTCAGCGGGAATCCCTAAAGGAGGGCGTTTGAATGGAGACATGGTTGCTAACTCCTGCGTCGTGGTTAGTGTGCGATATTGCTGCCACAAGTATAGGAGATGGACGCGAACCACGTGTGATTGCGTCCATGCAGCATTTTATTGACCTGCATCCCTTTGCTTGGCGATGCGATGACTCAGTACGGCTATTTCATGGGCGAGCAGATATTGATCCTTGGTGACCTCCCATTCCCGAGCCTGTTCCGCATCGTAGCTTTCCGGATCACAGAGGGCAGAAAGTTGTTCACAGTTCATGCTGTCATTCAGGAAACCGATCAGTTCAACAAGCTGATCGTTGCCGAGAACGCCCACGGCAGCATTCAGTGACAGTCCTTCCTTTTTGCTGAGTTGTTCCGCTGCGGCAATGGTTGCTGCATCCAGGGCGTCCTGGTTTCTGAGAGAGAGGGCACGAGTTAAAGCTGACTGTAAATCAATAATGGACATATTTCCTCCTGGTCAAAATCAATTGGGAAAAGTAATGAAGATGGATGCGTCATTATTCCTGGATCATGCCATTATCCAGGTACAAAGATTCATATTCAAAAATGATGGATTGGTCAGGAAGCACCTGCATTTCATCCTTGCCGGTGTAGGACAGCCGGCTTAAAAACCCTTTGATGAGTTGCAGGCGGGCCGTTTTCTTGTCGTTGGCATTAACAATAATCCAGGGTGCGAAAGGAGAATGGCTGCGGGCAAACATGACATTGCGTGCTTCGCTATAATCCTTCCAATGTTTCAAAGCTTTTTCATCAATGGGACTGGTTTTCCATTGCTTGAGTGGATCATCCTTGCGAGACTCAAGGCGTTTTTTCTGTTCCTCGCGGGAAATGTCCAGATAGAACTTGAACACATGAATGCCGGACCGAATCAGCATGCCTTCAAAATTATTGACTTCGGCGAAAAATTCTTCGTATTGTTGATCTGAACAAAAGCCCATCACTTTTTCAACGCCGGCACGGTTGTACCAACTGCGATTAAAAAAGACCATTTCTGCGGCAGAAGGCAAGTGTTCAACATAGCGCTGAAAATACCACTGACTTTGTTCCTTGTCCGAGGGCTTGCTTAACGCAACTACCCGGGTTTCGCGCGGGCTGAGGTGCTCAATAATACGCTTGATGGATCCATCCTTGCCTGCCGAGTCCCGTCCTTCAAGGATCACCAGTATTTTTTCATTATTGCGAATAATATCTCTTTGCAACTTGACCAATTCAATTTGAAGGGCACGCAGTTCTGCCTTGTAACGGGCTTTTTCCTCTTCCTGCCGTTCTTCGTGGAATTCAGTCTGGTGCGACTGCGTTGTACTATTTTTTCTGGTTTTGGACATTTCGGGACTCCTGCATTATTTCTGCTACTCAAGTAACTGCCAAAGCATACCCGACAACTATAGAACATTTCCATATGATTATGTGAAGTCAACATCGGTAAAAAAAGGGGCCATACGGCCCCAAACAGAACATCACCAGGGAAATGGTTTAATGGCTTTCATAACCGGCCAGATGGGTGATGCGCTTGCGGAACACCCAGATTTGATAAACGTTATAAGTAATCATCACCGGCACGAATCCCGTCATGAACAGGGTCAGGATGGCCAGGTCATTGGCCGGATTGCCGCCCTGACTGATGGTCCAGGTCTGCGGAATGATGTAGGGGAAATTGGTGGCCCACATCCCGCCCCACATGAACAAGACAATGGCGCCACACCAGAGCAGTGCCGCGAAATCGCGGTGGGCTGCGTGATTGCTCATCATTTTGTAGGCAGAAATCAGGATGGCAATGAGCAGGATCAGCCAGCCAAACCAGCCGCTCCCCGTCCACTTGGCGGCATCGGGCATGATCGCGTAGGACCAGATCAAGGTGATGACTACCGCCGCCAGCGCCAGGAAAGAAAACAGAGTGGCAGACTTGTGAGCCTTCTGGTAGATGGGATCATCCTGCTCAAAACGGGCACAAAGGTACAAGGTGCCTGCCAGACCGCCGGCGATCAACGCCCCAATCCCTGTCCAGATGCTGAAAGCAGAAAGAAAGCTCAGGGCGTTGCCGGAAAAGTGGGGAACCGTATTCACAAACGGATCATTGGCCACCTGAATGCCTTGCGCGTTGCCGGTATTCATCTGAAAGCCCAGCAAGGTAGCTCCAAGTGCAATCCCCGCAAAAAGGGCCGCGACCAGACTGCCAAGGCCAAACATGAAGCCCCAGAATTTGCGGCTGCTTTTGGCGTGGACATGAAATTCAAAGGCCACCGCCCGGGAAATGATGCCCCAGAGCGCAAACATCAACGGGATCATCAGATAATTGAATGTGGACCCATAAACCAGGGGAAAGGCCCCGAAAATCACCCCACCGGCCACCACCAGCCAGGTTTCATTGGCATCCCAGGTGCCCGCCATGGAGGACATGACGGCCGCCCGATCATTCTCGTTGTTGAGGAGCAGGGAAAATACGCCGGCCCCCAGATCCGCACCGTCGAGAACAATATAAATGACGAAGAAAACCCCTAACAAAATCCACCAGAATGTACTTAAGGTGCTATGAATACGAAATATTTCATGCATGGTATCGGCCCTCAGTTCAGCTTGTTCATGGTCGGTTTGGCGAAAGTCGGCTTGGCAATTCCGCCACCGGATGGATGTGCATCATGATCCGAAGCACCAATGACCGGGCTGGTCATATCGGGTCCTTTTTGGATGACCCGGGTAAAGAAGTACCAGGCACCCCCCCAAACCATCAGTTCGAAAATGATGTAGCCAATCAGCCAGAAGGATTCAGCAGTGACTCCCATGTGGCTGACACCCTGCCAGGTCCGCATCAGGTTATAGACAACCCAGGGTTGACGGCCGATTTCACGTGTCCACCAGCCGGTCCAGACGGCGAGATAGGGCAGGAATCCGCTGAACACCAGCAGACGCAGGAACAACGGGTTCTTACGCAGATGTTCTGCAGTCAACTTCCCCCGCAAGCGCAACCAGTTACCCCAGAGTGCCATGAAAAACAGGAAGAAGCCGATGGTGACCATCACCCGGAAGGCATAAAAGGGCACCCAGACATTGGGTCGATCATTCGGAGCAAAATGATCCATACCGGTGACTACTCCGTCCCAGGTATGGGTTTCGAGCAAGCTGAGAACATGGGGAATCTGGATGGAGAACAGATTTTTTCCTGCTGAAACATC
>NZ_JBYCKP010000153.1:0-2956 GCF_057473445.1 Acidithiobacillus sp. TH-A36
CCTCGCCAAAAGTGACGGCCTGCATACCTAACACCTGCGAATAAAAGGCGATGGTTGCAGACATATCCTGCACGGTCAGCACCAGATGATCCAGTCGATCGATTTGCATGGGGGAGTCTCGGGCAACAAAGATGGACACCTAATTTAGCAGCTGGAAACGTTGCAATATAGCGCTGGAATCACCAATACTGCATTAGTAGGCGTTTTTGCAGATGGAACGCCCATGGCCTGACCATCACTGCGACCGCTCCCACGGATTGATGAGGGGCACACCCGTAGACTTAAAATCCGCGACGTTGCGCGTGACTACCGTCATGCCATGCACCAGGGCGGTTGCCGCGATGAGTGCATCGCGCTCTCCACGCTTGTCGGGTACATGCAGCCTGGCGCAGCGTTGTGCCACAGCGGTGTCGACTGACAACGTGCGCCTGGAGAACTCAGGCAATACGTGCTGCTCCAGCCATGTGCGCAACAAGGCCCCCTGCGTAGCGTCCTTTCGCTCAATCGACAGCACGCCAAGCTCAAGTTCCATGATGGTGATGGCCGACACAAAGAGGTCGGTGGCATCCACACTTTCCGCCCATGCCGTCACGTTCATATCGGCCTTACCAAGCCGCACCTTGCGCAGTTCAGACACCACGTTGGTATCGAGAATCAACCTCATGAAAAATCAGCCGGACGCCTTTCAATAGCCACACGCGGCGGCTCAAACTCAATGTCAGCAATACCAGGCATAGCCAGCGCATCGGCAATGTTACGGCGCTGCTGCGTGAGCCGCTGATAGTCCTCAAAGCTCATCAGCACATGGGCCGGTCGGCCTCGGTCCGTGATGAACACCGGCCCGTTGTTGGCGGCCCGTTTGGCCTCGCTCGCCCTTTGGTTGAACTCGCGACTGGTTAAGGTGGTAATGGTCATGATGACACCCTCGCACGCTGGATGAATGTAGAAACATTACTACGCCGATCCAGCGGGTGCAAGCGTTTGAGAAGTTGTAACCAGTAAGCAATTAATCCACGCTCGGCAAACCGGTTCGGGTTTCGTGGGGATTTTTTGCCTCAAAGGAGTATCACTTGTTGGGCATTGCTGAGCGTTACTGAACAGACAACTGGACGTGTTTGCCTGCTCTCGCCAGCATATCCACCAACGCGTCAATGGTGAATTTGATGGCCTTCTTGTTGACTACGTCAGAAACACGCGGACGGGTCACGCCCAGGATTTCCGCCGCTTCAGCTTGCTTGAGCTGCTTCGCTTCAATCCATTCTGCCAGCTCTGTCATCAGTGAATCCTTGATGGCCAGCTTTTCAGAGATGATGCGTTGTGATTCGGCCTTCAGGGCTGCCGCTTCTTCTGGTGCAAATCCCAAGTCCGCGAACACGTTGCCGCCGACAGGGGTGATGTGCATGGATTTGGTTTCGATGCTCATTGCTTACTCCTTTCCTGGATAACAGACTTGTAACGCGCAGCCGTGATGTCCTTGTCGTGTTTGCTGGTTGAACTCGTCTTCTTCTTGAAGCAGTACAACACGTAAACCGCCCCCGGAAACTTGGCGACGTACATCACGCGGAACCAACCATCGTCGAGATTGATGCGAATTTCTTTCGTTCCCGCGCCCACCACGTCAAAGGGCTTCCAGTCATCGGGTTCAAGTCCTGCCTGCACCTGACTAAGCTGGTGTCCAGCCTCCTTGCACGCATTAGGGGTGAAGATTCGTCGTCCTTGATGTCTCGCAGCGTAGATCCTCGCCAGTCAATCGGTTTTTCGCTCATACACTTGAACGCCCATTTTGCCAAACAGATTCACGATCAGCACACCGAGAAACTGGTCAGGCGCGTCATCACCCAAAATGAGGGTGGCACAATTGGAGAATTCATCCACATCTTTGACACCCAGATACTGCAGGAACGGCGCTCCAGAAAAGGCAAGTCCCTGGCAGAAAAAACCCTTCGTGAATATCGCATCATGTTGCGCACGATCGGCCAGGAATTTGGTAAGGACGACTGGGAACAAGTTACCCTGAAAAGGGTGGCCGTCTTTCTGGACCAGCTTCCAGCCAGATCATCCAATGCACATCGATCCTTAATGATCCAGGTATGGAGACATGCCATCGCCAAAGGCATTATCCCACCCCAAAACATTCCAGAAATGACCATCCCCAAAGATCACGTGGTGGAACGGCAACCATTGTCATTAGCGTGGTTTCGGTCGATTCGTGAAGCAGCAGAACCCTGGTTTCAAAATGCGATGGATCTTGCCCTGCAAACATTGCAACGGCGCGAGGATCTGGTTCTGTATCGCTTTGACGCCATACAGACCATCAATAGTGTCCAGCACCTTCCTGTCTGCCAGAAGAAAACAGAAAACACCTCAGAATTCGGAAGACTGCTGCTTCCTGTTGGTGACGAATTGCGCAGGGTTATCGATCAATGCCGTGATGAAATCCTGAGCCCATTCCTGATTCACCGAAAACCTCATAAAAGAAGGCGGGAATATCTCGACAAAAAAGAACACTGGACGGCAGTACAGCCGGAAATGCTGACTCGGGAATTTACCCGGCTACGCGACCAAACCGGAGTCTGTAATGAGCTCACACAGGAACAGCGTCCAAGCTTTCACGAGATCCGCGCATTGGGAGCTGAACTGTACCGTCAGGCTGGATGGGCGGACGACGCGATCCAGAAACTGCTGGGCCACTCAACCGAAAAGATGACCAAGCACTACCTGGATAAACACCAGGAACCATGGATTGTAACGAATACCGTCGGGTTATCCCTATTGGTTTCCCCATTATAAACCCAAAGTTTACCCACAGGTATTACTTATAGACCATAAAATTAATATCATTATGATTCATATAGTATAATTGGTCGGGGCGAGAGGATTTGAACCTCCGACCACCTGAACCCCATTCAGGTGCGCTACCAGGCTGCGCTACGCCCCGCAAGAGCCGCTACTCTAA
>NZ_JBYCKP010000154.1:0-9028 GCF_057473445.1 Acidithiobacillus sp. TH-A36
AATAAAAGTATAAGGTCCAGGCAAGGCTTTACGCAGCAAAGCAAAAGCGCGGTCATCCAACTTGGCATATTCTGCGAGTTGGGCAATTCCCGGAAACAGGAGGGAAAGATCATGCTGCAAATCCAGTTGACGGATACGCCGCAATCGTTCCTGGGCGGCGCGGGCGCCAACCATGCAACCCAAGGCATAACAGGTGTCTGTCGGGAAAACAATTAACCCGCCAGCCCGTAACACATCCAGTACAGGCTCCAGCAGGCGCCATTGAGGATTGACCGGATGCACACTGACGCATGAACTCATGTTATCTTCAATCTCCATGAACACTCATACCGAAACCGCAGCGATCATACGCCAGCCCGACCCAATGTCGCCAGACCCGATGTCTCTGGACGTGGCCCGGCCCAAAACCGCAAATTGCCTGCTGCTGATGAGCGGCGGCGTAGAAAGCAGCACGCTGTTATTTCAGCTTGCCCAAACTGAGTGCCCCCAACCGGTTTTTCTGGACTATGCGCAACGCGCTGCCCAACAGGAGTGGGAAGCCGTGCAAAGGCTGAGTGAAAATCAGCAAGTCCAAGCACAACGTTATGATCTGTCCGCTTTTGGAAATGCCGTTGGAGCATTGCGCGCTGAGCGGTACCATGTCCCGCTGCCCCATCGTAATTTTTTCGCTATTGCTGCCATTGCGACGATTGCCAGCAATTTGAATATTCAACGCATTGTGATAGGTCTCAGCGCTGATGATGCGCAGGTAGATACCTGCTCACGTCCCGCTTTTCAGAATGCCATCACAAACACCCTGGGCACTTTGAATTTGCAACTGGAAACGCCTCTGATTCAACTCAGTAAGGCTGCCATCATACTTGAGGGGAATCGTTTGCACGTTCCCTGGAAAAAAACCTATAGTTGCCTTCTGGGGCGCGAAAAACACTGTGGTTTTTGTCCCCAGTGCAAGAAAAGACGGGAAGCTTTTGCACAGGCTGGCGCCAAGGACCAGGATCTGGGCTATAATCCTTGACCCGATTTCATCCACCCCAAAGGAGACGGCTCAATCCATGCCCGTTGCCATCCCCACTATGAGAAAGCATCCAACCTGGACTCTGGCAGATATACCCTATGCAAGCATAGAAAAAACCAGAATAGTTGATCAGACAGACTGGTTTTATCTGCTGGCAGGAGCCTCCTTTGTGGAAACGCTTTCTGACCTCTATGCCCGCAATCTGGTAGAATACTTTCAGGAGAATGCTGCGGCTACTGCATGGCTCAGCAAAGAATGGGAGCAGGAAGAAGTTCAGCATGGATTGGCCCTGAAGGCCTATGTCCTGCAGATCTGGCCAGACTTCGACTGGGAGCGCGCCTATAAAGGCTTTGTGCAAGCTTACATGCCCTACTGCCAGACAGATTTGCTGGGTCCTAGCCAGGCGCTGGAAATGGCGTCTCGCTGCGTCGTAGAGACAGGTACCGCCAGTTTTTACACCATGATTCAGTCCGCCAGCCCGGAACCGGTTCTCCGTTTACTGGCTGGTCGCATTCGTGCTGACGAAGTCCACCACTACAAATACTTTTATAAATTCTTTCAGACCTATCAGCAGCAGGAAAAAAATTCACGCTGGCGCATTGGCCGGGAACTCTGGAAAAGAGTATCGGAAGTCGATCAGGAAGATAGCTATTTAGCCATCAAAAATGCTTTTGAAGTAAAAAATCCGGGGCAAACTTTTTCAGGTAAGGACTTTGCGGCATTCCGGGAACGGATGGGAGACTGGGTCAGCCGCCACTACCCCTTTGAAATGGCCATTAAAATGCTGCTAAAACCGGTATCACTACCACCCACAATACAAAAAATGGCACTGCCCCTGTTGAAACGCAGTGCCCGTAAGGCCTTGGTCAGTTAGAGAGACCAGGTGCGAACCTTTAACTTGTCCGGATGCAACTGAAGCCAGCCAGCGGATTCAAGATGCGCTGCGGTTTTACCCATAACGCGTACTGCCTGATATTCACCGTGAACAATAGGGTGAGGCAAAGATCCTTGCGCCAGTTGGTTATGTAAAGGGGTGACGGCATGCACAAAGCTCCCCAAGGCCATAAAAGGCGTGGCAAGCAGCAGCACAAAAATCATATTGCTGAGTGACTTTTTCATGAGTGGTCCTTTTTCGAATCAGGTAGAATGACACATATCAAGCAAACTATGTGCCAACTCTTGAAAAAAGCCTCATCCCTTCATCAAAAAACGTTG
Organism: Acidithiobacillus sp. TH-A36; assembly: GCF_057473445.1. Lineage (NCBI taxonomy): Bacteria > Pseudomonadati > Pseudomonadota > Acidithiobacillia > Acidithiobacillales > Acidithiobacillaceae > Acidithiobacillus > Acidithiobacillus sp. TH-A36. Next base: position 2,231 of record NZ_JBYCKP010000154.1, read on the forward strand.
TTAAATCAGTTTTCTGCAGGTGGTTACGTCATCTTTCTGAATAGGAGCGAAATCCTGACAAAATGATTAGCTTAGCTCGGTATACCCCTCAATCCTGCCCAGTCTGTCTCCTTAACCCGACAAGCTGACGCGCCTCTTCGTTCACAGGCCGGTTTTATGGTCTAACCAGGCTGCGGTCAATTGGCTACAGCCTGAGGATTAGGTCTTTAATGCCATTTTATGCTATATTCATACATCCTGATATTGTGTGACTATCATCATGCTGCCCTAAAGAGGAGTTATTGTGACTGAATTAAAATCTTCTTTTTCGATATGGCACGGCTCACACTTTAAAAACAATTATCTGTACATCATTATCATTCAGTTTTTTATATTTCTAACATTGGTATTATCTTTTTCTGCTGATGCATCTACCAGTACAAAAATTGATCAGGACAGCAAAATTCTGCAGAAAATACATGCACAATTAGAACAACCTGTTGATATGCAGCAGCTTCTTAATTGGCATAAAAGCACCAGCATCATCAAAGACAATGCACAAAAGTGCATTAGAAACAAGAATAATCAGCTTAAACAGACTGATAACGGCTTGGGAATTCTGGGGCCTGCGGTCATCGGTGAACCTGAAAACCTTACGGCATTAAGAACAAAACTACTCCATCGACAAAAAGATCTGCAGGGAGAAATTGCTACTTGCAAAGTTATTGCCGTAGCCAGCACTGACCTAGAACAGGAAATTGAGAAAAAGCGTGACAATCTGCACGCGCAAATACTATTACGTAAGGATCAAAATATATGGGCACAGATCAATACTTTTTCGGCTGTAGGTTCAAGCACATGGACACAGGAGAAAAATTACTGGTTTCATCACAATCACCGCTTCATTTTTGCCCAGAAAAATCTTCAGGTATCCATAGCCATTGGTCTATTTGTTTTTTTACTACTGCTGGTTGTACGCAAATCACTTCCTGAGAGTACAAAGCTAGGAACGCACCTATCGGCAGCGCAAAAAAGTCTCTATCATTACTTGCCCATTGTCGTCGGTGTTTCCGCAGCGGCACTAGCAGCACACTTTATGGGGGTCCTTTCTCCATTTGTGGATATTGTGCTGATAACCTGTGGTGGCTATGCCTTGCTGGCGATTCTGGTCACCTGGGCATTACGTCCCAGTGGAGTCGTTTTTCATCATTTCGCCTGGGGCCCGAAAACCTTACGTTCCACATTGCGTACCCTGCGTTTTGTTGCTTTTTTAGCCGCCTTTGCAGTGAGCTGGATTATCACCGCTCCACAGGATTTTCTGAACCCACAACAACAGGCTTTTTTATGGTCTGTTTATCATCTTCTAGTCATCAGCGCGGTATTCCGGCTGGTCATGGAAGCCGGGGGTAAAAGGCCCTTTAAAGCTTATCCTTTTTTGCGGATTGTTATACTGATTGCGCTGCTGGCAACAGCTCTGTTTACGTTACTAGGTTATCGCAATCTAACCAACTATCTGTTTTTTGGCCTGCTGATGTCTTTGTTAGCACTGGGTATTGGCCTGTTTATTTCCTGGGGGCTCAGTGATTTCTGGAATTACACTGCGCGTAAAGATGGTCGCTGGCAACATGTGCTGAAGCAACGTCTGGGACTCAAGGATGATCAAGCACTACCTTGGCTTGGCTGGTTCAGTGCGCTGAGTCATATTGCCGTCTGGATAGGGATTGGCGCGTTCATTCTTTACGCCTGGGGGCTCACTCATACCGGCTTCTCGTTAATCTGGAAGTACTTCATTACCGGGTTTACAGTTGGCACCTTTCATCTTCAACCTTTCCGCTGGATTATTGCCATTGGACTGCTGATCCTGCTGATTAATATCAATACATTTGTGCAACGGTATCTTTCTGATAATTCACGTATTATTGGTCATATGGAAAGCGGTGCACGTCATTCCATTCTGTCTATTGTACGTTATACAGGTTTTATTATTGCCATACTTATTGCCCTTTCAACAGCCGGTGTAGCCCTCCATAATCTCGCCATTATTGCGGGCGCACTGTCAGTGGGCATTGGTTTTGGATTACAAAATATCGTCAACAACTTTGTCTCAGGATTAATCCTGTTACTCGAACGTCCGATTCGGGTGGGTGACTGGATTCAGGTCGGCAGCACCCAAGGTTACGTAGAAAAAATGAGTATTCGTTACACGCTGATCCTCACTTTTGACCGTACCGAGGTATTCGTGCCAAATTCCGAACTCATATCTGGCCAGGTAACCAACTGGATGTATACCAACAGCGTGCTGCGCCTGATGATTCCATTTAATGTTGCCCATAGCGCGGATATTGAACTGGTCAAAGAATTGTTGGTCAAGGAAGGACAAAATCATCCGGATGTTCTGCAGGATGACCCGCGTGGAATTCCTCCAACTGCCTTGTTGCTGGATGTCAGTGAAAATGCCCTGCAGTTTTACTTGCGTGTTTATCTTGATGACTGCAACAAAAGTTTTAACGTCCAAACCGATTTGCGGGCATCGGTCGTGGAGAGTTTGTTACGTCACAATATTCGTCTGGCCCACCAGCAACAGGACGTGCACCTCATTCCCAGTCAAATTCTTCCCGTAGATAAGACTACCGGGACCATTCATGATCCACTGGTCCCAGGGAATCAGTGAATTAATAAATTATCACGATGAATCATGACCCCTTCTGCCACATCGGGATCATCTGCAATTTCCGCACTTTTTTTACCCAGACAGCGTTGCACCACGTTAGCGTCCCAATTGACCAGGCCTCGGGCAAACACATTACCATCGGGATCCTTGCAAAGTACCAGATCACCGCGATGGAAATTACCTTCCAGCGCCGTTACCCCAACCGGTAACAAACTCCCGCCATCCTGCTTTAACGCATGGACCGCGCCAGCATCCAGGTGCAGAGTCCCTCTTGCCCGCAAATGCCCGGCCAGCCATCGTTTACGCGCATCCAGTTTGGGAAGTCGGGCATGAATGAAAGTACCCAGAGCTTCGCCATCGCGAATGCGCAGTAACACATTGTCGCAGCGACCATTAGCAATAATGGTGGATGTGCCGGAACGGGCAGCACGAGTTGCTGCACGCACCTTGGCGAGCATACCGCCGGTGCCGACACCCGAACCGCCACTACCAGCAATCCGTTCCAGCATGGCGGCACCAGCATTAACTTCTGCAAGTAGTTGCGCGTTCGGATTGCTGCGCGGGTCCGCATTAAACACTCCATCCTGATCCGTCAGAATGACCAGCAAATCCGCATCCAGCAAATTGCTGACCACAGCGGCAAGCGTATCATTATCACCAAGATTGATGGCATTGTAAGAAACCGTGTCATTTTCGTTGATGATTGGCAACACATTCATTTCGAGTAAGGTCAACAAGGCAGAACGGGCATTCAGATAGCGGCGACGACTGCGCAGATCATCGTGTGTCAATAAAACCTGACCACAATGAATGGGCATTTCATTGGGGTCATCGCACTCTCGAAGAAGCTTTTCATAAGTATGAATCAAAGCAGATTGACCAACACTAGCGGCCGCCTGACGTTCCTTAAGATTCGCTGGTCGGTGCGACCAACCTAAACGCTGCACTCCGGCACTGACTGACCCTGATGAAACCAGAATGATTTCAATGCCGGAACGGCGAAGTGCAATAATTTGTCGGACCCAGCCGCCTATGGACTTTCGATCGAGGCCTCTTCCCTCATCCGTGAGAAGGCTGCTGCCTATTTTTACAACCCAACGTTGTGCTTTCGTTTGCAATAAATTCCGCGACTTATCCGGTGATTTATTTCTCATGTCCGCCTAAATTTCATCAAATATCTTTTAATTATAACATATTATTATAAAAAAATAAACATAATATGGCAATTGCAAGCTATCCACATAATTAATCCATTATTTAATCGACTATACTAATAATCCAGTCCAATATGGATGAATTATTTTTTTACCAGGAATTGAAATGCCCACTCCAGCAGCTTGAAATGACGCAGTATCGCGCGATGCCATAATAAAGCCCAGCGATAAGGCAATTGTCACGATATATCCGTCTATACCAGATAACCCCAAGAAAGCCTGCATGAATGCAGGCTGGGAAATATTTTCAGATCACTCCCACTCAATGGTGGCCGGTGGCTTGGAAGAAATATCGTAAACCACCCGATTGATACCCGATACTTCATTGATGATTCGGGTGGAAATGCGGCCCAGAACTGCGTAGGGCAAATGCGCCCAGTCCGCCGTCATCCCGTCGGACGACTCTACCGCACGCAGGGCAATGGTTTCATCATAAGTGCGGGCATCGCCCATGACCCCCACACTCCTCACGGGCAGCAAGACGGCAAAGGCCTGCCAAAGCTGATCATATAATCCAGCCTCGCGAACTTCTTCCATGACAATGCGATCCGCACGCCGCAGTATCTCCAGGCGTGACGCATCAATGGCTCCCAGACAACGAATCGCCAGACCCGGACCCGGAAAGGGTTGCCGACGAATGACTTCTTCGGGCATACCCAATTCCCGACCCAGCTCCCGGACTTCATCCTTGAATAATTCCCGGAGAGGTTCCACCAGCTGCAGATGCATGCGTTCCGGCAACCCGCCCACATTATGATGGGATTTGATGGTGGCACTGGGCCCCTTGAATGAAACCGACTCAATGACATCGGGATATAAGGTGCCCTGCGCCAGAAAATCGGCACCTTCGACCTTTTTGGCCTCTTCCTCAAAAATCTCAATGAACAAATTGCCAATAGCCTTGCGTTTTTTTTCGGGGTCCGTAACCTGATCCAACACATCCAGAAAACGTTGCCGGGCATCTATGACCTGTAATGGAATCTGAAAATAATTGCGAAAAACCGTCTGGACCTTTTCGGATTCACCGAAACGCAACAAGCCATTATCCACAAAAATACAGGTCAACTGATCGCCTATGGCGCGATGAATCAAAACCGCCGCCACCGCCGAATCCACGCCTCCAGACAGGGCCGCAATGACCTTACCCTTGCCGACCTGAGCGCGAATGGTGGCTACGGCACTGTCCACGTAGGAATGCATGGTCCATTGACCGTGACAACCGCAAACACCACGCACAAAGGCCGTGAGCATTTCTGCCCCACGCGGCGTATGGACTACTTCAAGATGAAATTGCACCCCATAAAAATGGCGAACCGGATCGCCAATAGCCGCTAAAGGCGAATTGGCACTACTGGCCAGAATCCGAAATCCGTCTGGCATTTTTTCAATGCGATCACCATGACTCATCCAGACTTCTTCCGTGGCTTCCGCGCTTTTAAAAGACAACAAAGGCCCCAAAGCTTCCTGAATCTGCAGCTGGGCGCGCCCATATTCCCGATGTTCGGCTTTGGCGACTGCGCCACCCAGCACATGAGCCATCAATTGCAGACCATAACAGATACCAAGAATCGGCAGGCCCAGTGCAAATATACCCGGATCCACCATGGGGGCATCCTGATCGTGAACAGAGGCAGGCCCTCCCGACAGAATAATGCCCTGGGGTTCCCAATTCTGTATATCCGTCAGCGACATATGATGCGGATGTATTTCGCAATAAACATGCGTTTCACGCACCCGCCGGGCGATCAACTGGGTGAACTGGGAACCGAAATCGAGAATCAGAATGCGTTCTTGCATGGGTCACTCCACCCGGTAGTTAGGGGCTTCTTTGGTAATATTGACGTCGTGAACATGACTTTCACGGACGCCAGCCTGGGTGATCTTGATGAAACGGGCGCGATTGCGTAGGGCGGTCAAGTCTTCGGCACCCAGGTAGCCCATGCTGGAACGTAATCCACCCAGCAATTGATGAATCACCTGTCCAGCCGGTCCCTTGTAGGGAACCCGACCCTCCACACCCTCTGGAACCAGCTTGGGCGCTTCCGGGCTGGCATCCTGAAAATACCGGTCAGCCGACCCCTGTTGCATAGCGCCCAAAGAACCCATCCCGCGATAAGCTTTATAAGAGCGGCCCTGATAAAGTTCGATTTCTCCGGGCGCTTCATCCGTACCCGCCAGCAAACCACCGACCATCACCGAGTGGGCTCCGGCGGCCAGCGCCTTGGCAAAATCCCCCGAAAAACGGATGCCACCATCGGCAATCAGGGGTACACCGGTATTGGCCAGAGCATCTGCCACGTTACTGATAGCCGTCACCTGCGGAACACCGACACCGGCCACAATCCGGGTGGTGCAAATAGAGCCCGGCCCGATACCGACCTTCACCCCGTCTGCGCCCGCTTCCACCAGCGCCAGCGCCGCTTCACCGGTGGCAATATTGCCGCCAATGACATCCACGTCCGGGTAACGTTCCTTGATCCAGCGCACCCGATCCAGTACGCCCTGGCTGTGACCATGAGCCGTATCCACAATGATGACATCAACCCCGGCCTCAGCCAGTGCCTGCACCCGGGCATCGGTGCCCTCCCCCACACCCACGGCCGCGCCAACCAGCAGACGCCCTTGGGCATCACGACAAGCCAGGGGATGCTCAGTGGCCTTACGAATATCTTTGACCGTAATCAGACCGCGTAACTCAAAGTCCTCATTAACGACCAGAATTTTTTCAATCCGATGCTGATGCAATAGCGCCTTGGTTGCATCCAGACTGGTACCTTCCGGTACAGTAACCAACCTGTCCCTGGGTGTCATCACACTACTTACGGGCGCATCCATGCGCGTTTCAAAACGCAGATCACGGTGGGTCACAATACCTTCCAGACGCTCTCCATCCACCACCGGCACACCGGAAATGCCATGCAGAGCCATAATCTG
>NZ_JBYCKP010000155.1:0-1118 GCF_057473445.1 Acidithiobacillus sp. TH-A36
CAGGCCGGCTCCACCAGATCCGTTTTCGGCTTATCCGTCGCGGGCAACAAAAAATCAGCAAACCGCGAAACCGATTTGCGCAGCCAGTAATGCGCCCAATTGCTGATTTCCTGTTCCAGGTCCTGCAAAGCCTCCTGCGTTGCCTTTTGCATATCAAGCGCCATTCTCAGCCTCAGCTTCTGGATATTCGCCACGCCAGCCCGCCATTTTTTCCTGCCGCCGCCACATCCAGACAAACAACATCAGCAACAGGACATTGCCGCCGATGGATGCCCAGGGAAGCATCTGCTGCAAATCGTCTGGAGCGGCATGACGTAAGTTCTGTATAACGCCATCATCTTTGACCAAATCGTCTTGCATGGTGTTGGTCAGTGCATCCATGCGCTGCATCTTCTTTTGCAAGGTCTGATCGGACGTCAGCAGACGATGCTCATCAAGACGCTCCGCAGGCGATACGACCTTTTTCACGACGGGGTGGATGGTGGATGGGGCGCTGGTTAAAATCAGTTTTGTGGCAGGAGCCGTTTTTGGGGGAGTCGCTGCGGGTGATTTTTTTCGCAAGAGCGACGCTACCGACGGTGCCGAATGCGCCTGACCACGCATCCAGGCAAACGCCTGTGTAGGCGTCATTGCCTGCACCTGCCGCATATTGGGCAGAGTCAACACAACCCCAGACCGCAATTGATTCGGATCGCCCGCCACAAAAGCGGCAGGATTCGCGCGCACCAGCGCCGCCATGATCTGGTCGGGCGTTACCACATCGTTACCGCGCAAAGCGACCGCAATCTCAGACAAACATTGCCCGGCACGCACCCGATATTGCGCCATCCGCGACCAGCCATGATACAGAGGGGTTGCACCCTGCGAAGGGACTGCACCCTGCGAAGGGGTTGATGATGGCGCTTGCTGGGCGATGTGCTTTTCGGCAACAGCCTTCAACGGCGAAACAGGAGGATGCACAGGGGCCTCAACAGCCGATGCCGCAGCCCCTCTGGGTAACGCATATTCCCGCATCACCTGCCCGCCGGACCACTGCGCCTGCACCAGCAAAGACGTGGCTTGGGTGACCGGCGTAGGGGCCGTGACCAGAAGGTGCCAGGTAGGCTTGCGGACCAGTA
>NZ_JBYCKP010000156.1:0-1725 GCF_057473445.1 Acidithiobacillus sp. TH-A36
ATTTCAAGGACGCAGCCTTCGAGTACACCTTTCAGCATCTCTGTTATATTTTCCAGATTTCTCTGCCCCTCATTTCCGTTCAGTACTCTGTAACACACGTAACTTGTTATACCGATAATCAGTAATACTCACTACAGGTATATAGTAATACGCAATAGCAGCCCTCGTCAAGGATAGAATTTGAAAAGCAAAAGGTAGGTCGTTCCTGAACATTACGGCCCATTACCTGAAGATCAGCGACCGCCTTCACAGTGAGTATTGATGCACCAGAGGACGACAGCTATTCTTCAGTTCTCGCCCCCGTTCAAGGAACATTGTTGGATATAGCATCCTCCATTTGTGACTGGTTTCTCGGCAGCGATACAAGAAATACTATGATGAGTGCCGCCAGGCACATCAATATTGTCATTCCGACCATTAAGCTACGTACTCCCAACCAAGTCGCCACGAAACCACCAAGCAGGATAAACACGATGTTTAGCAATTGTTGAGGAGGAGCGACGACGCTGTTGATTCTCCCCATATGTGATACTGGCATTACTTTTTGAATGTATGTGGTAAATCCCAAGCTCGCACTTGAACCAAACAACCCCAGGATGATTAGTCCGACAACAGCCGCCCACAAAGAATGTGACAAAGCATAGAGTAGATATCCCGCCGAATTCAACAGAGTTCCGAGCCCCAGAAGCCATATGGTACTGAGCCGATTCGATATGATCGATAAGAACAGAGAACCAGACACAAATCCAATTCCTGCAGAAGTGACCATCATGCCGTAACCAAGTTGCCCAAGGTGTAGGGCTTGCCGAGCAAAGACAACCTCTTGCGTGTCTGCCGTGAGTGCAAAGATGCCAATGAGTGCGTTCAAACTGAATAGGACGGTAAACAGTCGGTTCCCACTGAGAAATTGGAATGCAGTTTGCCAATCCTTGAACACGGTACGCCAAGGATGTTGTCTTTCCGTGGTAGTTAGTGGCGTACCCAATTCAGGTAATAAGATAAACGACATTGCAGAAACCAAGAAACTAACCGAGTCCAACCATAAAGGGATGGACGCATTGCCATGGATCAAGAGCACCCCTGCAATCGCAGGTCCCGTCAGAAAGGCACTGTACCGTAAGATACTTACAATCGAATTCACTCTCTTTCGGGACCGCTCAGGTACAAGCAATGTCTGATACGGCAGAAACAGACTACCGAAAAACGTACTGGAAACCCCAAGTAGAAATAGAATTGCGTAAATATAAGCCAAGTGTGACAGGAGTGGCAGAACACCAATCAGCATCGCACGGGTAAGCTCGACACCAATCAGTTGTTTCCTACGGGAGAATCGATCTGTTATGCTTCCTACCCAAGGTCCTACAATTAACGCCGCAACCCTGGACACAACCCACAGACCTGCAACAGCCGATGCAGAGTGCGTTTGGTCGAGAACAAACACATTGATGGCGACAAGGTAGATGAAATCGCCGATGGCAGAAACACCAACTCCAGATACAAAGATACCTGTCCAAATGTTGGTTTGGAATTGTTTGGGTCTCTGAAACATTCATTCACCTCGAATTCACAATCGTTATTCAGGATAACGGCCCGATTGCGCAAGATTCCGAAAGGGTGTGCCATCGTACAATCATACAACAGGTGGACGCTCAGGGAACATGAATTTTTGCACTCGTTTGTCCAATATGATTCATACATCTTTTCCTGGGAGAGCATGTATAAGGT
>NZ_JBYCKP010000157.1:0-1548 GCF_057473445.1 Acidithiobacillus sp. TH-A36
GCGGCTTAATAGAAACCAATGGCGTTGGGATCATAAACTAAAGCGCCATACTCAACGCGAGTGTTAGCTTCCACTTTCGCTTCCCAGGATTTTTCTGACCCGATCCAGCGTATATAACCTTCGGTAGTGATAAATTCACGACAGGCCTGTTCGCCTACACCACTACCAAGGCTTTCCTCATCGGTTTGGATCCAAACACTGACAAGACAATTCCAGCCGTTACGATTCACGTCTAGTTTCAGGCTATCCAGCCAAATCCAACCCCAATCGCCGTGTAGAGGAAATTTTCTTTTCAGAACGCCTAAAGTTGCCGAATTGAAAGGATCACGAGAATTCTCCCAGGTTTCGCGGAATATTACCGGGGCATCGTTTATCAAGCATGAAAACTTACCTTCAAGCCCAGACCATTCACACAAGTTCCAATCATAAATAAACAGCTTATGGATGCCCTCATTGCGCATCCAGGACACTAGATTATCAAATTTCGCGAGCGTTGCATCAAGCACATTTCCATTCATTTTTGCCCCCCAACCAACGAACGGCGGAGTCACTGGCGCTGCATCAATCGCACCGGCAAAGGGCCAAAACAACTTTTTAGGGCATCTTCCGACACACGGAATCCAGCATCTGTAGTGGCTCTGATTTCACTCAGAAAAACATCCAGAACACCCCCTTCCTGAGTGTCGGATATGCCCGCCCATCGCGGCACATTTTCTATCACGTCAGCCTGGGTCAAAATCATCGCCACATTCTTGTCTGAGACCGAATAGCCCCCTTTTTGCAAAGCAAAACAGAGCGCCTTGTACCCACGAAGCATTCTATCCAAGAAATATTGAGCGCTGGGATTGTTGTCGAGAGCACTAGGAAACATCGCCATAATTTCGTCATCAGTGTGTGCGGCCCCTGCACCGGCATTCGTGTTCGCGCCACCCGCATTAAATTCAAAGACAATTTTAACCTTGGCATTTTGCAGCACCTTTTCCAGATCCTCTGGCCCAGCGTCTCCCAACCCGTTCAAAATATCGCCCAAGCCGATCCGCTTCAGATGATACTCCGTCGTTACCGTTGTCATGATATTATCTCCTTGATAAATAAAGATACTTGACTTACCGACTCTTTTTGCCTTTACCTCTGAAACCCAAATCCGATAAGAGCTGCTCACCGATCTTATGCAACGAATCCAAATCCGCACTGTTAGAAAGCGCGAACTGCACCGCTCCGACAGCATGGATGTAACCCATATCCGAGTCGAGTCGCGTCAATACTTTTTCAAAGAGACGGCGCTCGCGCTCGCGTTTTCGTCGCTGTTCCGGCGTTTCAGCAATCAGACGTTCCCGACGTTCGCGAAGGGCTTTTAGCCGTTTTTCCATCCGTGCTTTTACAGCAGCTTCTTCTCGGGCAATACTCTGGATAATTTCTTCGCGGGTGCGCCGATTCTTTGGGGTACCCTTAGGGGTCTGAAGTCCAATGGAACGGAAACGTACGCTAAGGCCATTCGTCCGGCCCTGAGTGCTGCTTTAGTTGCCGCAAATGATTCAAGATGCCATG
>NZ_JBYCKP010000158.1:0-1336 GCF_057473445.1 Acidithiobacillus sp. TH-A36
TGGCCCGAGTCAACGGAGAGGTTACGGTCAAGCGTTGGCAACGGAAGCAGAGCAAAGTCAGCCTGTTACCCGAAAATCCGGATTTTTCTCCTATTGATGTAGATTTGTCGCGTGATGATTTGCAGATTGAAGGGCAGGTGGTTGGTCTGCTGCGCATTGGTAACCGCCTCTAAAACGTCCATTTCGGGAACCATCACCGGCGTTGAAGGTCTTCTCTCAAGGGTTTGCCGCGTGTACGCAACTCTGGTTTTTACGGATCTTGTCATTTCTGGTCTTGATGCTCTCAGCGGTTTACAATCTTCCCTTGTCACTTTTTTCAGAATTTACAGGATTAACTTTCATACATGGACAAATCATCTATCGCTCTGGCAGTGGGTCTTTTAATTATTGGCGGCTTAACCGGGGCAGTTATCGAACGCTTTGCCATCAATCCTGACTCCGCTATGAGCAGCAGTCCGTTGAGTCTGAATGGCGCCAAGAAGCTGCTGAATGATGTTACCCACGGCCAGGCCAGTGCTGAAAAGGTTTTTCCTGGCCCTGGAGGTTTGACGGGGATTGAAGTCAGTATGGAAGGTCATCCAACCATTGCCTATGCGACGTCAGATGGACAATATCTGGTGGCCGGGCCGGTGCTCAATCAGCAAGGTCAGGATGCCGCCCATGCCGACATGATTAAGCTGGGGCTCATTCCCAAACCGGCATCGGCTGCGGTTTTGGCTGAAAAAGCCGCGCATGCCGACAGTTTTGTGCTGGGAACCAAAGGACCGGAGCTCACGGCTTTTGTGGACCCTAACTGCATTTACTGTCACAAGTTTTACGAAGAAGCCAAACCGCTCATTGCTGCAGGTAAGCTACGCGTCCGCTATGTGGTCGTGGCTTTCCTGAAGCCCAGCAGCGCCGGAAAAGCGGCGGCTATTTTGGGGGCCAGTGATCCTGCTGCCGCCATGGCAGAAAATGAAAAAGGCTTTGATGAGGCGACGGAAGAGGGCGGCATTTCTCCCGCTAAAACCCCTGATGCGGCGACACTGGCTGCAGTAGAAGACAATACCAAGCTGCTGAGTGAAAGCGGAGAAGTGGCGACCCCGACCCTGATTTATTGTAATACACATAATCAGGCCGTTCTGGCCCATGGGTTGGATCGTTCAAGTCTGGCCGATTTTGTTGATCATATCAGCAGCCTGGAAAATGGAGCTTGCCATTGATGATTGCCCAAGATAATAACGCGGTTATTCATCGCGAAGATTATCAGCCGCCCCTTTATCGGATTACCGATGTTGCGCTGAATGTTCATCTGGACCCGGAAAACACCGAGGTGGAGGCCCGTCTGCATTTTCAG
>NZ_JBYCKP010000159.1:0-7789 GCF_057473445.1 Acidithiobacillus sp. TH-A36
TTTCCAGGCGTGGGGCCAGAGTAGGGAGTCCCGCTGCCTTGATCAATTTGAAAATGCGATTTTGTTCACTTTCCCGCAGCAGGTCCAGGCGACGGGACAGATCAGCGGCCATGACCATCCCGATAGCTACTGCTTCGCCATGCAGATAATGTCCGTAACCACTGGCTGCTTCAATGGCATGGCCAAAAGTGTGACCAAAATTCAGAATGGCGCGCAGCCCCCCTTCCAGCTCGTCCCTGGCGACCACATCGGCCTTGTCCCGGCAGGAGGTTTTGATGATTTTTGCCAGGGCCTCGGTGTCGCGGGTGAGCACGGCATCCAGGTTGTCTTCCAGCCAGGAAAAAAAACCGGGATCGTTAATCAGTCCGTATTTGATCACTTCGGCAAGACCTGAACGAAACTCCCGTTCTGGCAGGCTGTCGAGGGTATCTGTATCGACGATGACCGTGCGGGGCTGATAAAAAGCACCGATCATGTTTTTACCCAAGGGATGATTAACACCGGTTTTTCCACCTACGGAAGAATCAACCATGGCCAGCAGGGTGGTGGGAATTTGCACACAGGCAACGCCGCGTTGATAAACGGCAGCAGCAAAGCCGGTGATATCACCCACCACCCCACCGCCGAGCGCGCAGAGTGTACAATCGCGGCCATAACCGGCGCTGAGCAGCTGCCCGGTAATGATCTGGATATTGTCGAGGGACTTGCTTTCTTCGCCCGCAGGCAGGGTGATGACCAGTGAATTCTTGTTCAGGACATTCAGGGTATTTTGCAGGGTCTTCAGGTAGAGTGGCGCGACATTCGTGTCGGTAATGATGGCGACCGGTCCCTTACCCAAAACCGGGGCGAAGAGGTTTGAGTCGCTGATGATGCCGCTGCCAATATGGATGGAGTAGCTGCGCTGACCAAGTTCTACACGAAGACTTTGCATATAATCTGAGCTCTTGTGGGCGGGTTTACCCATCCATTGTTGAGTTTCTTGGGCCTGCAGGCAAGAGGGGCATCCTCATTTAACCTGTTTGTGCGTGTAAATACCTTAAAATCCGCCGTAGTACCTGATCTGAACGCAGGCCATCACCACTGATCCGCCAATGGGCTGTCTGCTGATAAAGGCTGCTTCTTTGCTGGGCGAGACTGTGCAGACGACTTTCCAGGTCTGAGGTTTGCAACAAAGGGCGGTTACGGTCGTGGCGTACTCTTTTTAATTGTTCTTCTACGCTGACATCCAGATAAATCACCTGACCCTTCTGGCGCAGATAGGCGCGGTTTTTGGGGTCCAGAATGGCACCGCCGCCAGTGGCAAGGACCATATCCTGATTGTGCCCGGCCAGATCGGCAATGACTTTTGCTTCGCGCTCGCGAAAGCCGGCTTCTCCCTCAATTTCAAAAATAGTGGGTATGTCCACGCCCGTTTGGGTGACGATCAGTTGGTCACTGTCGACGTAGGGAATACGTAAACGGGCGGCCAGAAGCCGCCCGATGGTCGATTTGCCCGAGCCCATCGGCCCGATCAGAATGACTGTTCCGGTCATTGTCCGAGATTACTGTCGCCGTCAGCACCCGCGAGGCCGTCCTGGGCGTCACCACCCACAACTTTGGGGGTGATGAACACCAGCAGTTCGGTTTTGGCGACACTGTCAACGTTACTTTTGAAGAGCCAGCCCAGCAGCGGAATATCTTTCAATAGAGGAATGCCTGTCTGGTTGTGATTGGTGGTGTCCGTATAAATACCGCCAATAACGATGGTTTGTCCATTGTTGACCAACAGTTGGGTTTTGACTTCCTGAGTCTGGATGGGAATGCCGGAAGGCAGAGCTTCGGCGTAGTTGGGCTGATTGTTTTGGGCCACAACATCCAGGGTGATTTTGCCGTTCGGCGAAATGTGCGGGGTCACGTCCAGACTCAATTCGGCTTTTTTGAAGGAAACCGAAGTGGCGCCACTACTGGTGGACTGCTGATAGGGGATTTCCTGACCCTGAGAAATGACTGCCTTTTCATTATCTTCAGTCATGACTTTCGGACTGGAGATGATTTTGGCGCGATTATTCACCTGCAGAGCCTGCAATTGCAGGTTGAGAATACGATTGCCTGCAGCCGTTCCCAGGGCAAAGCCCAGAGAAGCCGGGCTAGCACTGGCCAAAGCCGTACCCGCATTGGAAGCAGCCAGATTGGCCAGGGCGGGTACGGTGAAGCCCGTGCCGGTCGTAGAACTGGAACTGCTGCTGCCCTGGATTGGATAGGCACCGCCCTGGGTTGCCGTTGTGCCAGTCACTCCGGTTCCGGAAAGATTGACGACGCCACCCGCACCGTTGGAGGTATAGGTGCCGCCCCAGTTGACGCCCAGAGAATGTGCCGCACTGGTGGTTATCTGGACAATGCGCGCCTCAATCAGGACCTGCGGTACGGGCTTGTCGATTTTGGCAATCAGTTTCTTGATATTTTCAATGTTTCGTGGTGTGTCCCGGACCAGCAGGCTGTTGGTCCGGGTCACCACGGCCACGGAACCGCGTGGCCCAAGTAATGTATTTCCAATGACGCTGTATTTTGGCAGTCCAAGGGCGTTGGCCAGAGATTGTTGTTGATAACCGCTCATCTGCTCGTCAGGTGCCCCGCCTGGTTGTTTGTTCTGGGCAAAACCTTCCAGCAGTGAGGCTATGCTGGCAGCTTTGGCGTACTTGATCTGAATGAGCTGTGTTTCCAGAGGTTCCAGCTTGCGCTTGCTGGCATCGGCTTTAAGTTCCGCCTCTTCCTGACTGCTGATCTGATTGGCGGGAGCCACCCAGAGAATGTTTCCGATATGTTTTACAGCCAATCCCTGAGATTCGAGAATGACCTTGAAGGCCTGTTCCCAGGGTTCATTTTTCAGACGGATGGAAAGGCTGCCCGTCACATTATTGGAAACCACAATATTCTGGTGGGTGAAGTCGGCAATAACCTGCAGGGCATCACGTACGCTGATGTTCTGGAAATCCATGCTCAGACGGGCGCTGTCCTTGGGATTTTCAACAGCATTTTCGGTCTTGGGATGCACATCAATCATGGTCTGCTGACCCAGTTGATAAGCCGAGTATTCATAGGGACCGTTAATGGCAAATACCAGGCGGGTATTCCGGCCAATAGGATAACTATCCACAAACTGTACCGGAGTGCCGAACTGGGTCACCCCAAAGCGATGGGTGTAACTGGCGGGCAGGGTCGTGTTTTTGAGTTCAACCACCAGTTTGCCATCTTCCCGGGTAACATTCATTTCCGGTTGCGGTCCGGTGATGGACAAATCCAGAATACCGCCACCCTGTTTGCCGCGCCTGAAATTCAGGCCGTTGACTTGAGTGCCGTAGGTCATGAGCGGAGCAGGAGCTGCTGCGGGGCTGGATACCGCAGCGTTTGAAGTTGCTGCCGGGGCAGGGGCTGCTGCAGGTGCGGTGCTGTCGACAAACGCCAGGCGATAACCGCCAACCGTAGGTTCTATCATGACTGCCTGGGGAGATTTCAGAAGCAGGTCCAGCCGGGCATTATGTCCCTCATTTTCGGTCAGTACATTTTGAACCGCTCCGCTACCCATGACGGTGCCCACAGAGGGCAGAAAGTGAGCGTTGGTGAAATCGATTTGTACCCGATATCCGCCGTTAAGTGTGTTGACATCATAGGCAGGGCGCGAATCACTATGAATGATGAAAGCGGTACCGTGCTGATCCGGGCTGGGGGTGATGCTGCTGATGAGACTCTCTGCCCAGGCTGCCCCAGAGCTCAGGCTGAGTGCCGCCGCTAAAATGGCAGCGGTTAATGGACGCAGGCGCGGATAACGGCTACTGAGTGGAAGGTGGGCATTGTTGGCTGTGCGCATCTTTTTGTATTCCTCTGTATTCTTCGGTGTCAGGCTCGTCATGTTCAGTTACCACCCTGCATGTGTAAAACGGTCTGTTGCTTTTTATAACCACCAAAAGCATTGGGTAAATATTGCTCAACGGTGACAGATTGTTTGCCCATGCGGTCATCAATGCCCGTTATGCGTCCATCATGTGTTCCGATGTAGCTACCCAATGTGGCGCGATACACTTTTGCATCTGGTGCCTGAATGACGGCCCATAACTGCCCGTCAGCGGTGCGCATGATACCTGATACAATCAGGCTGGAAAGCGCGTATTTTTCGAGAGGTTGCATGGGGCCATGGGAAGCCGGGCGGGGGCCGGTGGCTTCGCTGGCCGCTTCCTTGCGCAACAGCATTTCGGAGAAGCTGGTAAACGGATCACGATTGGTCGGATTGTTATAGGCAACAGGCTCATAAGCCGGGGTTTTGGGTAATGGCGTAATATGATTGTTGGTTTTTGGTCCATTGGCCACAAAATTGCGCAGATGACTTAAGTCATCACTATCCGAGCAGCCAGCCAGCATGGCGATGCTGACGCTGATAGCCAGAACATGGCGTATTTTTTTATGGAAACGCGCTCCGATCGTTTTCATGGCTTGCCCCCAGCCTGGGTATTACTGCTTTTGTCTCCATTATCCAGATACCGATAGGTAGTTGCCGTACACTGCATGGCTAATTGCTGGGCAGCAAGGGCTTTGGCGGCAGGTGTGCTGCCGGTATCGGGAACCCGGGTAATATCGATACCGCTGATGGTGACGATGCGGGGCATGGCGGCCACTGCTGCGGCAAAGCGTCCGATGTCATCATAGGTACCAACCACTTTCAGTTTCACCGGAATTTCCGCGTAAAAATTCTTGTTGATTTCGCCAGTAGGCTGAAATAATTCAAAATCAAGCCCACGGCTGCGTCCTGCCAAAGTCACATCATCCAGGAGTGATGGAATTTGTGTCCGGTTTGGAAGCTGTTCCAGAAACTTCTGAAAACGCACATTCATTTCCTTGATTTGTGCTTGATAGGCTGGTAACGATGCCGCCAGTAACTGCTTTTGCCTGATCTGGATTTTCAGGCCCTGTTCCTGGGTATGCAGTGCATCGTATTTGTCATTTTCTGGAGAGATGAATTCAAACCAGACGACAATGCCTAAAATCACGATAATGATGGCAATGGCGATCAATTTGGTTTTTAACGGCCAACGGAGGATGTCATCCACCTGCAAATTGCGAATTTCGTCGAAAGTCACGGCTGGACCTCCTGTGTGCCCGTTGTCTGAGCGCTTTTACCGGCTGCGGTGGGTTTGCGGATGTTCATTTGTAAGGTGAACTGTCCAACCTCCTCGGAACCCAGTTTGGATTTGCTGATAATGTTTAACTGCGGCTCGGTAAATATTTTGGAGGCATCAATATTCCGCATGAAAGCAGCTACCTGATCATTGTCTTCCGCATAGCCATTCACGGTCATGGAATTTCCGGATTGCTGTAAATGGGTCAGAAAAACACCATTGGGGGTTTCTGCGGCCAGGGTATTGAAAACCTGAACCACCATATCCCGTTGATCCTGAAGATCGGTGATGATGTCTTCTCTGGCGAGTAATTCATCCCGTTTTTTGCGGAGGTCGGCAATAGAGGCAATTTTGGTGTCCAGTTGCGTGGCTACCCCTTGCAGGTAATTGACTTTGGTCTGTTCACTGGCGACGCGGGCACTGAAAATACTGTAAATTCCATAATAAAAAAGTGCTGCCAGCAAAAGAATGCCGAGGAGAGCGGCGGCCAGGAACTGGCTGCGCTTGGCGCGGCGCGCCTCGCGATAGGGAAGCAGGTTGATGCGAATCATGCCGAAATCCTCCGCAAAGCCAGGCCACAGGCAACCGCGAGAGACGATCGGTCAGCGTCCATAAAGTGTCTGCTGATGTGGGGTGAAATTTCCATACCAGCAAAGGGATCCGGGACCAAAACCGGAAAGCTGACCATTTGCCGTAACTGGTCGGCAAGTTGTGGGATTTTTGCACCTACTCCAAAAAGGTGGACGGCTGCCGTGGGTACGTCAGGCATGCTGGCCTGGAAGAAATCCAGAGAACGGAAAAGTTCCTGAGCCATATTGCGGGCAAAAGGCTGAAGCACCTCTTT
Organism: Acidithiobacillus sp. TH-A36; assembly: GCF_057473445.1. Lineage (NCBI taxonomy): Bacteria > Pseudomonadati > Pseudomonadota > Acidithiobacillia > Acidithiobacillales > Acidithiobacillaceae > Acidithiobacillus > Acidithiobacillus sp. TH-A36. Next base: position 5,992 of record NZ_JBYCKP010000159.1, read on the forward strand.
GACATATTCTGGCGGGAGTCCGCCAAAACGCTCCATGCGCTGGGCATCGTTACTGTCGAGATTGTAGCGACGCTGAATTTCTTCCAGGAGTCGGCTCAGGCCAAAATTATGTTCTCTGGAATATACGGGATGTCCATCCTGAAAGACGTAAATATTAGTGGTGATATTTCCGATTTCTACCAAGACAATGCCTTTGCCAGCATGGTTACTGTTTTTGGTATTTGCACCATTCAGATGCTCATGAAGTAACCATAGTGCAAACGGTTTGACATCGACAATCTGCGGCTTCAAGCCCGCCTCTTCGAGAACTGCTGCGCGATCTTCAATGGCTTCTTTTTTACTGGCAACCAGTAAAATGTGGTTGAAACCTTTGCGCGTCTCATCTGGACCAAGAACAGAAAAATCAAAATTAACGGCATCAATACTGTAGGGGATATATTGACTGCCTTCGTAGCGGATCTGGTCTTCAATACCCACTTCGTCCAGATCAGCCGGCAGGGAAATGACTTTGACAATGGCCATATTGGCGGGAAGGGCTGTAGCAACAGCCTTGGTGCGAATGCGTGAACGCTCCAGAATAGTGCGCAGGGCGCGGGAAACGGCTTCACTATCCAGAATATCCCGATCACTGACAGCCCCTGGCGGTAATGTCTCGGAATCAGCGTGCTCCACCCGGATTTTTCCACGGCTTTGGGCCAGCGAAACGAGCTTTACGGCATCAGAGCTGATATCCAGGCCCAGCAAAGGAGAACTTGGTATGCTTAGCACGTCTATTCCTTTTTTATGGTCTGACAAATGTTATAATCATTGCCTTGCAAATTAAGTTGATGAAACGTATGCATGGCCAGTATCTTTTTCGCAACTTGCGGTGGAAATTAGCAGCATTCCGGATTCTGTCAAGGCGCGAGGCTGCAATAATTGCTCCTATAGTGTCTGGTGCTGCGATAAATCCGGCAAATAGCAGGAACCTTGATGATGGCCGAGCAACAAATATCGGATATACACTGGATGAGTATGGCTCTGGATCTGGCGGCGCAGTCAGCTGCTGTCGGAGAGGTGCCGGTCGGTGCAGTTTTGGTAAATCATGACGGAGCATTCATGGCTGGAGCCCACAACGCACCCATTGCCGAACACGATCCCAGCGCGCATGCAGAAATACGGGTATTGCGTGCAGCAGCACGTCTGGCTGAAAATTATCGACTGACAGGATCCACGCTCTATGTCACTTTGGAGCCCTGTGTCATGTGTGTAGGAGCCATGCTCCATGCCCGGGTCAGCCGGGTGGTTTATGGAGCAGCTGATCCCAAGGCGGGAGCTGTGGAAAGTCTTTATCATTTACTGGACGATTCGCGTTTTAATCATCGTATTCAGGCGGAAGGTGGTTTGCTGGCAGCACAGTCAGGAACCCTGTTGAGGGATTTTTTTCGGGTGCGGCGCGCCCAACAAAGAGGTAGAGGTAAAGCATGAAGCATTTCAGTGCCGAGTGGAAAATTCAACACGGTGGCCGGGGGCTGCATGAGCTGACGGAAAAGCTCCAGGATTGGTTGCAGACCATAGGTGCCCGGGAGGGGCTGGTGAATGTGTTTGTTCCCCATACCTCGGCCAGTCTGATTGTTCAGGAGAATGCCGATCCGGACGTGCTGCGCGATATTCTCGGGTATTTTGCCCGGCTGGTGCCTGATGATGATCCCCATTTTTTTCATCGCAATGAAGGACCGGATGATATGTCCGCGCATTTGCGTTGTGTACTGACCCAAAATAGTCTGGTCATACCGGTCAGGGAAGGCCGCGCAGCCCT
>NZ_JBYCKP010000160.1:0-2553 GCF_057473445.1 Acidithiobacillus sp. TH-A36
TTCGACCATACTTCCGTCATCCGCTTCATCGAAAAACGCTTCGGCGTCAGCGAACCCAACATCACTCCCTGGCGACGCGCCATTTGCGGTGATCTGACTTCGGCCTTTGACTTTTCACGCCCTGATGAGCGCAAGGTATCGCTGCCCAGTACCGCTAATTATGTAGCGACGGTACATCACGAATCCACATTGCCCGCTCCGCAAGTGCCCACAGAACAGGCCATTGCCATAGATCCTCAAGAAAGTGGCCTGCGCAAACGGCGGCCCCTCGCATACGCCACCGCTGTGCGGCTGGAAGCAACGCATCAGGGCGTCCGTCTACACCTGCATAACCCTTCTGAGTTGGGCGTCGTCTGCACCGCCTACTGGGATCACAGCCATCAACTTCCCCACCATTACACCCTGGGAGCAGGAGCCAAACTGGAAGACGAGATGATGCTGCCCAAGAATCAGAAGCTCGCGCTCACGGTTTATGGTCCGGACAGCTATATCCGCAAAATCACGGGTACGGGTCCTTCCACTTTGCACATTGATACGCAGGGAACCAGGCCTGGGGATATCCAGGTACTCTTGTATAACGCCGGTGCCGATACCTTGCCCATTGAAGTAACGGACCCGGCATACGGACAGGGCACTCGAAAAATCCAGTTGGCAGCAGGACAAACCCGGGAGCTGCACTGGAACCTGCAACCCAGTCACCACTGGTATGATCTGATGATTTCTACTCCTCAGCACCAGTGGCGTCTGGCGGGGCATATTGAAAACGGGGATGAGAGTTTCAGCGACCCGGCCAATGTAATACCGGTACTTGCCTGAAAATTGACTTTAGCCATGTGAAACGGTTAGTTGGAAAATATCTGATCCAATGTTAGCCCTTCCAACACCTGTTCACCCAGGCGCTCCAGCTCTTCCACACTGGCCGAGCTGATGCGTGCTTCAAATTCAGGGCGCAACGGACCAAAGCGCTTCTGCAACAATTTCCGCAACATCTGCTGTTCCCCTTGTTGCCTACCTTGTTGCCTACCTTGTTCTAATCCTTGTTCTAATCCTTGCTCTAATCCCTGTTCCATCCCTCGCTCCATGCCAAGACCGTAAGAAGGTAATTCGGTGATCAACACTTCGCTTAACATACTTTGTTCCTCCTTCACTACATCAAACAAATCCCGGTTAGTCGACAATATTTCGAGCATTTTCATATAGTCCCGAAATCGACCAGGAGCACCTTCAGTCAACACCTGCAAGCGACCGAGAATATGCCGAATAACCGCACGCGGCGAACGCCCCTTAAAATCACAAAGCACCGCCAACACCAAAGCATCCGGACTATCTTCGTCAAGCAGCCGGGTGCAGTCAATGCGGTGCATGTCCACAGTCTGGTATTGATACTCCAAGCCAGACTGCGTAATTCCCGAAGCCATACGCAGCGACTCCTTGCCAATATACAACAGTACCTGGCGAATCTCTTCCTCTGGCTGCTGAAGACACAGATCGCTGCGGTAACGCAGCATACGGCAGGGCATCTGCAAATCGTTATTATTTTGCACTTCTATATGCAGCAAGAAATGCCCGTCCTGGCCCCGCATGCGGGCGACCAAATCTGCCCTCCGCTCTTCCACACGAGGGTGACTACTTTCTACAATCTCGGCCTGCTCTACTTTCATATGCAGAAGTATGCGCGCTATATCCAAGGTAATGCGCTTGAGTAACTCCTTTGACACCACATCTTTTTCTTGCATCCGCAGCCTTTTTCTGGCGAGGTTTTCAGGGTGGAATAATAATAATAAATTCTGAAGGCTGGTGCAGTGGAATTTATTAATAGAGGCCGAACAGTGCCATAAATAAACGTTATAAGCTACAATGTTCAATATCATTCCTCGTCCCGCAAGAACAAGGTATCCGCAGCATGCGTCTTATCTGTAGCTTCCTGAACAAACCATTTTTGAGGGATCGCTTACGGAGCTGGTGCGAGGACATTCTGTGCTGTATGGCCGTTGGGATGCTCTTGAGCACCCAGACAGCCTCGGCAGCGCCTCTGGACATGCTGATTCACGATCCTTTTGATACCCGGGGATGGGTAAAGCAACCGCTGGGACAAAGCTGGCAAGATCCGCAACTACAGCTGCCCAAGACGGCTCTGCCGGGCACGCGCACTTTCGTAAAACCCCAAAGTCTTGCCGCATTGACCAATTATGCCCTGGCCCACAACCCGCAAACCCGGGTGGCCTATGAGAATTTACAGGCCTCTGCAGCAGGCTTGGGGGTCGCCGAATCTGCCTGGTTGCCGAGTATTTCCCTGAGTGACTCTGCGGCACGTTCCCAGAGCAATACCACAGCGGGTTTTAGCATTCCCATCATCAATAGCAATTCTGCGTCTCTTAGTCTGAGTTATGTACTGCTGGATTTTGGCCTACGTGCCGCGCAGAAAGACGGGGCGCTGGCTCAGTTATACATTTCCGGCTTTGATAACAATAGCGCGCTGACGAAAGTCGCTCTCAGCGTCACCCAGAATTACTACCAGCTCATTGGCGAGCAGGCGCTGGTTCGGGCTTATGC
>NZ_JBYCKP010000161.1:0-5890 GCF_057473445.1 Acidithiobacillus sp. TH-A36
GGCTACCGGTCCTTTGGGGTTCTCGAATTTGGGTAAAGGGGGGCTGGAGGTAGCTTCACGCGCGGCTTGGTCCATTTGTTCCTGCAGTCTTCCCAAAATGATATGGGGTGGACATGCGGGCTGGATGCTTTGCAGGGTGGAAGGTGCCTGAGAAACAGCTGGTTGCGGTTTTTGTGGCAGCGCATGAGGATTGAATACGGGGTGTGGTACGGGGCGGGGCACCGGTCGGGGTACTGGTACCGGTCGCAGCTGCGGCTTCACCGGGTGTGGTTTCACCACCGGCCGGGGATGAGGGATCACCTGCGGTTTTACTGGACTTGGAGTCACGGCCTTATTCGGCAACGGCATGATATGGAAAGTTTTATTGACTTCCGTCTGGTTGTGCAGTGCCTGCATTTTGGGCTTCTGGACATGGATCAGCAAAAACAGGGCGAGGGCCACCAGAACAGCTGAAACAGCCAACCACGGAGCCAGGCTTTCACTCCAATGGGGTTTCTCATCAGGAATCAAAAAGTAAAACTTTTGTTCAGCGAAGGCCAATCGTCCTAACCTCGCGGCAGTGCCGCTCATGAAATATGCCCGCGCAAGGCGGGCGGCAATGCTTAGCTTGTCCTATCAACCGCCACGAGTAAAGCCGGTTAATGCGCGCTTTTGGGCGGCGCTGGAATATGCGGAAGAAATGCTGTAAGCAAGCCCAGCAGCGGCAGGAACGCACAAATCTGGTAGACCACCTGGATACTCCAGACATCCGCGAGTTCACCAAGAACAGCAGCACCCACCCCACCCAGACCGAAAGCCAGACCAAAAAATAATCCGGAAATGGTACCAACCTTACCGGGAACCAGCTCCTGGGCGTAAACCACCATGGCCGGAAAGGCCGAAGCCAGCAGAAAACCAATGACCACTGTTAATAGTGCACTCATGGTTAGGCCGACGTAGGGCAGGGCCAGGGTAAAAGGCGCGATTCCCAAAAGGGAAACCCAGATGACCTTCTTGCGACCAATGCGGTCACCAATGGGTCCACCCATCAAGGTTCCAGCGGCAACCGCCGCCAGAAAAATAAACAAATGCAACTGGGCTTCCTGGGTGGCAATGTGAAAACGCTGCATCAGATAAAAAATCAGATAGCTGCTGATACTGGTCAGGTAAAGAAATTTGGAAAACATCAGTGCGACCAGAATGATAATGCTGCGTTTGACCAGTTTTTGCGGTAGTACCGCTTCGCGAACCTGGCTCCCTTGATTTTTGGGTTGACGATGCTGATGTTGGTACCAACGCCCCACAAAAGTCAGAATCACAATGGCCAACAGGGCGGCCAGGGAAAACCAGGACAAGCTGTGCTGGCCATTGGGCATGACAATAAATGCCGCCAACAGCGGTCCAACGGCGGTGCCCACATTACCCCCCACCTGAAAAATGGACTGGGCGAGGCCATGACGGCCACCCGAAGCCATCCGCGCCACCCGCGAGGATTCGGGGTGAAACACCGACGAACCCAGACCCACCAGTGCGGCAGCAAGCAGGAGTATCAGATAATTGGGTGCAATGGAGAGTAACAACAAACCCGCAAAGGTGGATACCATTCCAATAGGCAACGAAAAAGGCAGAGGGTGTCCATCCGTATAACGCCCGACTAGCGGTTGAATAATCGAGGCCGTCAGCTGGTAAGCCAGGGTAATCAACCCGATCTGTGCAAAACTCAAGTCAAAATTGCTTTTGAACAATGGGTACACCGCCAACATCAGCGATTGAATGCTATCATTGAGGAAATGTGACACGCTGATGGCACCAAGTACGTCAAAGCGGGTGCCTTCCTGCCTGAACATGGTGTTTATCTGCGCTGTCTTTTGTATGGACATGGAGAGAAGAGCCTTTCGGGATGGAAAACCAGTCGAAATATTAGTGTCCAATTAACCGACCGTCCAGTATGAAATTAAATTTTTGCGCTTGCCCCGAGGATGGGGCCTAGTGTTTAATTGGCAAACATGGAAAAAGACATGAATAACGAACCCTCTTCTGCAGACACACCTGCAGACTTCGCCAGCACCCTCGACGCCCTTGAAGCTACGGTCCGCCGTCTGGAAGGTGGTCAGCTGGGTCTTGAAGATTCGGTAGCCCTGTTCAAGCAGGGTATGGACCTCGCCAAGCGCGCCGAATTGCAACTACTTCAGGCGCGTCAGACCGTGGAAATACTGCTGGGAGAGAATACCACCCCAATGACTCAGGATGATTAATCAATGACCCTGGAAGCCCTGGAGACCACTCAGAATTTTGCTTTATTTCGTCGGCATGCTGTGCAACGCATTGAGTCAGTTTTGCAAAACCTGCTGCCCGACGAACATGTTTTACCGGCGCGCTTGCATGCCGCCATGCGTTACAGCACCTTGGGTGGCGGCAAGCGCATACGGCCGCTTCTGGTATATGCTACCGGACTGTGTCTGGACCTTGCCCCGGAAAAACTCGATCGCCCTGCTGCCGCCCTGGAAATGATTCATGCCTATTCGCTGGTCCATGATGATCTCCCGGCCATGGACAATGATGATTTGCGGCGGGGGTTACCGACCTGCCACAAAGCTTATGATGAAGCCACGGCCATTTTGGTGGGTGATGGTTTGCAGGCCCAGGCTTTTGTCGCCCTGTCCGAGCCGGATTGGGGCGTTGATCCTCAATGGCAAGTTCGCATGCTGGCGGCATTAGCCCTGGCAGCCGGTTCTCGGGGTATGGTCGGCGGTCAGGCCATTGATCTGGCGGCGGTTGGCCATGAGCTGGCTTTGCCAGCTCTTGAGCAAATGCATCTGCATAAAACCGGAATGCTGATTCGTTGCGCTATTCAACTGGCTCTTTGTGCCGCAGGCGTTGAAGAAAATTCGGAGCAGGGCGGCATGCTGCTACAATATGCGGATCGGGTTGGGCTGGCCTTTCAGGTTCAGGACGATATTCTTGATGAAATCGGTGATCTGCAACAAACCGGTAAAGCCCTGCAGGGCGCAGATCGCAGTCGTAACAAACCGAGTTTTGTGACCTTGCTGGGCTTGAAAGAAGCCCAAAATTACGCACACCGCCTTCTGGAAGAGGCTCTTGCTGCCTTGCAGTCCTGGCAGCATGAGGCGGATCATCTGCGCGCACTGGCGCGCCTTATTGTAGAGCGGAATAAATGACGGACTTGTTGAAGGGCATTCCTATGCCCGAAGAATTGCGGAGAATGTCCCGCACTGAATTGAAGGGTGTTGCCAAGACATTGCGCCAATTTCTTCTGGAATCCGTAAGCCAGACCGGCGGGCATTTATCGTCCTGTCTGGGTACGGTGGAACTGGCGATTGCCTTGCATACAGTTTTCAACACACCCGATGATCGGCTGGTCTGGGACGTGGGCCATCAAGCCTACCCCCATAAAATTCTGACCGGGCGGGGACCCCGCTTTGGCCAACTGCGCATGAAAGACGGGCTTTCCGGTTTTCTGAAACGCGATGAAAGTCCCTACGACAGTTTTGGGGCTGGTCATTCCAGTACCTCAATCAGCGCCGGACTGGGAATGGCGGTTGCCGCAAAACTGGAAAAGCACGACCGGGAAGTTGTTGCCATCATCGGCGATGGTGCCATGACCGCTGGAATGGCTTATGAAGCCCTCAATAATGGGGGGGTACTGGACGCCAACCTGCTGGTGGTCCTTAATGACAATGAAATGTCCATTTCTCCCAACGTCGGTGCGGTTTCCCAGTATCTCACCCGCATCCTTTCCGGGCGCTTGTATAATACCGTGCGTGATGGTGCCGGGCATGCATTAAGTCTGGTGCCGCCGCTGCGCGAGCTGGCCAAAAAGGCTGAGGAAGGCGTCAAGGGATTGGTTACTCCAGGAACTCTTTTTGAGGAAATGGGCTTCAATTATTTTGGACCCATCGACGGTCATGATCTGGACGCCCTCATTCCTACCCTGGAAAACCTCAAAAAAATTAAAGGGCCACGTCTTTTGCATGTAATGACCAAAAAAGGCAAAGGCTACGGACCAGCTGAACAGGATCCCTGCGGCTATCATGGTGTTACCCCTTTCAATCAGAGTGACGGGAAAATGGCCAAAAAGGCGGGCGGGCCGCCCAGCTACACCAAAATTTTTGGCGATTGGCTATGTGACAAAGGGGCGGCAGAATCCAGTCTGGTGGCCATTACCCCGGCCATGCGCGAAGGTTCGGGCCTGGTGCGTTTTGAGCAGCTTTATCCGGAACGTTACTATGATGTCGGTATTGCCGAACAACATGCAGTGACTTTTGCTGCAGGCATGGCCTGTGATGGCATGCATCCGGTCGTGGCCATTTATTCGACCTTTTTGCAACGCGCCTATGATCAATTGTTGCATGATGTCGCCATTCAGAATCTGCCCGTACTGTTTGCTATTGATCGGGCCGGTTTGGTGGGCGCCGATGGGGCTACCCATCAGGGTGCCTTTGATATGGCCTATTCGCGTTGCATTCCCAATCTGGTGATCATGGCACCCAAAGATGAACAGGAACTGCGCGACATGCTCAATACCGGGTTTGCTTATCCCGGTCCGGCGTTAGTTCGCTATCCTCGTGGAAATGGAGTAGGGCTGGAACTGGAAAAAAACCTGGAGCGCACTGTACCACTAGGCAAGTCTGAAGTACTCCGCTCCGGAAAAAAACTGGCCATATTGGCTTTTGGTACACGGGCAGCAGCAGCTTTGCAGGCTGGAGAAGTGTTAGGTGCGACGGTTATTAACATGCGCTTCGTCAAACCATTAGATCAAGAGTTGCTCCAGGAGTTGGCCCAGACCCATCAGGCTTTGCTCACGGTAGAGGAGGGAGTGATTGCCGGTGGCGCGGGTTCTGCTGTGGCGGAATACCTGCTGAACCAGGGGCAAATCGTTCCCATGCGCATTCTTGGGCTTCCCGATCAGTTCATTGAGCAGGGAGATGCCAATCAGTGGCTTGCAGAACTGGGGCTGGATACTTCTGGAATCACAGCAGCAGGCCGTACTTTGCTGGACTCTCTTGCCCGGAAGCCGGGTCACGCGTAATATCTGACTAAATTGGTCCACTATTCAAAGTGAGGTGCGCGTGAAGATTTGCGCTACAGAGATTCTTGAAGATGTTCAGGGTAGGGTAGATCCCCGTGCCATTCCCATTCAGCAGGTAGGTATTCGTGCTGTCAGGCACCCTCTGCAGATTGCGGACAGAGAGGCGGCAGCAGTTCAACCCAGTGTTGCCTTGTGTAACATGTATGTCAGTCTGCCTGCTCATCTCAAGGGCACACACATGTCGCGCTTCATTGAAATACTCAATAACCATGAAGCTCCGATCAGTGTCGAAGGTTTTCGGGGTGTTGTTGAGCAAATGTGCACACGCCTCGAAGCCGATTCGGCACGACTCGAAATGCGTCTGCCATTTTTCGTGCAAAAAGCGGCACCCGTTTCCGGCGTCAAAAGCATGCTGGATTACGAGGTGGAATTGATTGGCGAAATCACCCCGAAAGGCTATCAATTAACCTTGGGAGTCATGGTGCCGGTAACCAGCCTCTGTCCCTGTTCAAAAAGCATTTCAGAATACGGGGCGCACAACCAGCGTGCCCATGTTTGGGTGCATGTCCGCAGCCAGGGGACTATCTGGATTCGGGATCTTATTGATTTAATTGAAGCTGAAGCTTCGTGTGAATTGTATGGTTTACTGAAGCGTCCCGATGAAAAGCATGTGACGGAATATGCCTATGATCATCCCAAATTCGTCGAGGACATGGTCCGGGATGTGGCTCTGCGTCTGCAGGAGGATCCGCGAGTGCGCTGGTTTTCGGTGTCATCGGAAAACTTTGAATCCATTCATAACCATTCGGCTTACGCCATGATTGAAATGGAAAAATAATTCATGGCTGGCAGCAGTTTTGG
>NZ_JBYCKP010000162.1:0-1347 GCF_057473445.1 Acidithiobacillus sp. TH-A36
CAGGTGGTCCTGGCACGTCATCAGGATACCCTGCTCGACATTGCCCGCCATTACGACGTTGGTTATAACGAAATCCGGGCGGCCAATCCGGGTGTGGATCCCTGGTTGCCCGGTGCGGGCACCCGGGTGCTGGTACCTACCGAATATGTTCTGCCACCCAAGCCCTGGCAGGGCATTATTATCAATATACCGGCCCGCCGCCTGTTTTATTTCCCCGCAGGTCAGAATGTGGTGTACACCATTCCGGTAGGAATATTCCGACCCAACTGGCCGGACCCCGTGGGGAGTACGAAAATCATCGCCAAGGTGAAAAACCCGACCTGGACAGTCCCGAAAAATATCCAGGAAGAACATGCCAAAGCGGGAGAAACCATCCCGGCCTTTTTCCCGGCAGGTCCCGATAACCCAATGGGCGAGCTGGCCCTCGAAACCGGTTGGTCGCAAATATTCATCCACGGGACCAACAAGCCTTGGGGAGTCGGGATGCGTGTCAGTCATGGTTGTTTTCATGTGTATCCTGAAAACGAAGTGCAGTTATTCAAGATGGTCAAGGTCGGTACTCCGGTCAGAACCATTGATCAGCCCTACGTTGTGGGTATAAATGGTAATGGAAACCTGTACTTGCAAAGCTTTGAACCGGTTGAGGCCTACCATAAGGGCGGAAATAACCAGCAGCGTGCCGTGGATGCCATTACCGCATTCAGTAGCAGTCAGCATCAGGGCTGGACCATCAACTGGCAGCGTGTCATCAATCTGGTGCAGAAACCCAATACCGTTCCCGTAGCCATCAATATCAATACGCCTGACCTGCAGATGGTGGCAGACCAGTTAAGCGCGCAACCCTATGATTTTGCCCCCTATGGCGACAATGCAAATACCGCCACGCCACCACCAGCACCGGTAACCATTGGGAATGCGCCGAAATCATGAAGGACAAAACATTCAAAAAAATGCTTGCACACCCCCAGACCCGCATGTATAGTGCGCTCTCTCGACGGGGCAACGGTCCTGAAAGAGAGCGACAAAGCAACTAGGTATTGACAGTGAAATAACTTACTGAGTATGATTGTCGACCCTGTTGCGGGGTGGAGCAGCTTGGCAGCTCGTCGGGCTCATAACCCGAAGGTCGTAGGTTCAAATCCTACCCCCGCTACCAAGATTTGCAGTATGCAGTTTCGTTCTTTAAAAGCCGAGTGGAGATGTGTGGGGTTTAGGCCCAAGCTGTATTTGGGTGCGATTTATCGTACTGGATATGGCAGAAGTTGAACAAATTGTTGGATTGAACTTAAGAGTTTGATCCTGGCTCAGATTGAACGCTGGCGGCATGCCTAACACATGCAAGTCGAA
>NZ_JBYCKP010000163.1:0-8737 GCF_057473445.1 Acidithiobacillus sp. TH-A36
ATTACTCTGGAAAAACGGAGTTGGACAGTTCCCGAAAGCTATCCCTGTGGAGTGGACACATTAATTCCTCTCCGGGCCGGAGAGGAATTATCATGGAAATTGAGAGAATAACTAAAGGAATAATAGGTATTCATCCCGTCCTGTATTATTTACTAAAACTAGATTTTTTATACGCCGGATAGTCAGTATATCCTTTTGGCCCAGGAGAATAAAAAGTGGATTGGTCAGGAGCATTCAAGGAATAGCCTGCACGAATCCGATCTGGCAAATCTGGATTTGCCAGGAAAGCCGTTCCAAAAGCAATGGCATCAACAACACCAGAGGCTAAAGCTTCTTTGGCTTCTTCAGGCGAGTAGCCCATGTTGGTAATCAGAGCTCCACGGTAATGTTTCCGCGCTGGAGACAAAATATCGCCTGATTGATGGCCGTAAAAGTCTCCGCGCATTAAATGTAAATAAGCCAAGCCAAAATCATTCAAGCGATCAGCAAGCCAAGTCAACAAGGCCACGGGATTACTATCACGCATATCGTTGAAGCTATTGAGGGGAGATAAACGCACACCGACCCGGTCGGCACCAATGGCATTAGAAACAGCCGTCAATGTTTCGAATAGCAGTCGCGCACGGTTTTCCATGCTACCACCATATATTCCAGAGCGAATATTGCTTCCATCGCGCAGAAATTCATCCAGTAAATAACCGTTTGCCGCATGCACTTCCACCATATCAAACCCGGCAGAACGGGCATTCAGCGCAGCCTGGGCAAACCCTTGGACAATAGCGGGTATTTCGTCATCCTTTAAGGCTCTCGGTTCAGTATAATTTTGCTTTCCATTTGGGGTATGTACCTCTTCACCCTTAATGGCAATGGCGCTGGGAGCCACAGGAACAGCCCCATCATTCAAATCAGGATGGCACGCTCTACCACCATGCCAAAGTTGCAGGGCAATTTTACCTCCAGCTGAATGCACGGCGTCGGTAACTAAGCGCCAACCATCAATCTGTGCGGCTGAATAAATACCCGGCTCATGCCAAAAGGCAGAATTACCAGGCAAAATCATGGTTGCCTCAGCGATGATCAACCCCGCACTGGCTCTTTGAGCGTAGTATTCTGCCATAAGCGGCGTTGGTACATGCTCGCCCTCTGCGCGGCAGCGCGTCAAAGGTGCCATAAAAATGCGATTAGCGGTGTGGATGCTGCCCAGTTGCAATGGTGAGAACAAGTCGGCCATGGATTCTCCTTGTCAGTATCAGCTTAGAGTCTTAAACACCGAAATAATACCGACTAGTCGGTCTGTTTACAAGCATCCATATTTTTGCAGATACACCATACTCACATAACTTCAAAGCAATCGCTGGCTAAACAAGTTGTGGATCAATGAGCTACCAATCCTCTGTTCAAGAATGATGGCTCGGGGAAAGATGTCGACAAAAACAACAACCGCGAGGCCAAAAATTGCTGCAAAGCCTCCCTACAACCTGCTGCGTTTATTCGAATAACTTGATCATCTGGTTTGTGACGGTTGATCTTGTTATGATGCGAGCATTGTTGATCAGACTCTCGCCACGGTAACAGCGTACGATGAAAAGATCAGCCTTTACCTTGCCCAGGTGGCGAAATCGGTAGACGCAAGGGACTTAAAATCCCTCGGTTTATACCGTGCCGGTTCGAGTCCGGCCCTGGGCACCATTCTGTAACATCAAGGATACCCTTCATGTCGATTGACTCCATAAACCCTTCCGCTGTGGCCCCTTTGAGTAACGTGATTGATGTGCGCGGAATGACATATACTGAAGCACAACCCGTTGTTTATGCGGCCAGCATTCGTCTGTCCGTCGGGCAAAAAATACAGGTGCTCACAGATTCAGATCCTGCCGCCATGATGCGTGCCGTAGCTTTTCAACTGCGGGATGCCATCTCCTGGCACATGGAAAGCGACGGCAAACTATGGCAGGTCGAAGTTCAACCCCGAGCCGAGGCAGAAGCCAAAGATGTGGTTGATCTGTTAACTTGGGACCATTATCGCCTGGATCATCAGTTTGCTCAGGTTCTTGCTGCAGCCAACGAAAACAGAATTGCTGAGGCTGAGAGTATTTTCAAGGATTACTGGATTGGTCTCCGTCGTCACGTTCATCTGGAAAACAATCTGCTGGGTCCGGTTCTTGGGGGGGGCGAAGAGCAGGGACCCTTGGCAGATATGCTTTTTGAACATGACAGTATTATTGTGCAATCGCGCCTGGTCGAAGAAACCTTTGACGAAAAAGACTATGGTATGCTGCCAGCCATCTGCGCAATGCTTTCCGGCTCACTTGCGAAGCATGAAAACCGTGAAGAAACCACTTTGTTTCCCATTTGGCAGACGACAGATAATAGTGATCGTGGCCGTGCCACTGAACATCTTGCCAGAGCAAAAGAACTTCTATCGGGTTCAGAAGATAGCCAGGTACTGAAGGTTTTTTCCTGAACAACCTGACAGCTTAGCGGTATGCTCCCATCCGCCGCTGGGCTCGTACCATATACCAGCGCCCCAGAAGAATGAGTATCAACACTCCGGCGGTAATCAGGAAAGCTGCGGCAAATGCCAACATATGTGATTCTGCAAAAGGCTCGTTGATGAATGTCCAGATAACATAAGTCAAATAGCCGATTGGCTCCTTGGTCAGACTTCCGGTCCACATATAGTTTGACCAGCCAGCGGTATACAAAAGTGGAGCTGTTTCGCCCATGGATAATGCCACCGCATAAAAAAGACCGGTCATAATCGCCGGTGCGGCACCAGGTAGTAATATCTTGAAAACAATCCGCCCCTCCCCTGCCCCTAATCCATATCCAGCCTCACGAACAGACAAAGGGATGTTACTCAGCGCCAATTCCGTGGAGCGGGCAATGTAGGGAAGGAGCATGACGGTCAGGGTGATGATTCCTGCAGCCACTGAAAACTGCCAACCCAAATAAATGACCATCGTAATATAACCCACGTAACCCAGCACTATGGAGGGTACACCAACCAGAACGTCTGAGAGAAACCGCAGCAGCTTGCCAGCATTTCGATGACCATGCTCGCTCAGATAAATGCCTGCAGATATCCCGATGGGTCCAGCCAACAGCAAGCTGCCCAGAGACATGATAATGGAACCTTCAATGGCATTTTTCAGACCACCACCAATACCATTGGTAATTTCTGTCAACAATTTGATATTGAGCGCTGGCCAGGCATGTATGAGCACATCAACAATGATGGAAAGAAACATGGCCGCCAAAAAGACAAAGGACCCTATGACCATGATGGTAGCAAAAACAGTCCTCAGCCTGCGCCATAAGGATACTTTAAATTTCCTGGGTGTACTCATTTTCGGTAATACCTGCTCTTCCAATACATTAATAGCCATCAGCGGACCTTTGTCATCCATAACATCATTCTGGCAGCTATATTGACAACCACCGTAATCAGCAATAACACCAGGGCTATTTCAGATAATGCTTCAACAGCCATATTGGTTGGATCTTGCAGTGCACTATCCAGCTGCGAGGCAATAAATGCCGCCATGGTTGAAATGGGAGCATAAATATTATTGGGTAAGTAGTTAAGGGCATTACCACTGACCATCAATACCGCCATGGTTTCACCCAAAGCCCGCCCCAACGCCAAAATCCCTACGCCGATCAAGACGGTTCTTAGCTTAGGCAAAACAATATGCCAAAAAACTTCAAGGCGATTCAAACCAAGGCTCAGGCCAGCCTCTTTCAAGGCAGGTTCTGTCATCTGGATAGATTCACGCAGCGTCGCCGAAATCAGGGGAATGATCATGACTGCCAAGACAAAAGCAGAGGTCAATAGCCCATAACCGCTTCCCGCTTCGCCATTCAGGAAAGGAATAAAAGAAAAAGTCTTTGCCAAAAAAGGAAAAATGGTGTGCCCAAATAGCGGCACCAGCAAAGCATATCCCCATAAACCATATACTACACTGGGAATGGCAGCGAGCAGATCGACAAATAAGGATAAGGGCCCTGACCAGG
The DNA here is from genome assembly GCF_057473445.1 of Acidithiobacillus sp. TH-A36. Classification (NCBI taxonomy): domain Bacteria; kingdom Pseudomonadati; phylum Pseudomonadota; class Acidithiobacillia; order Acidithiobacillales; family Acidithiobacillaceae; genus Acidithiobacillus; species Acidithiobacillus sp. TH-A36. Next base: position 4,018 of record NZ_JBYCKP010000163.1, read on the forward strand.
TTTTACGAATGCCTTCACTGAGAAAATAGGCTGCGCCAATAGCGATAGGCATGGCAATAAGCATCGCCAGTACCGAACTGGCAATCGTCCCCACGACCAGAAACCAGATGCCATACTTGGCACCAGGCATGATTTGATGCCCATTTACTGAAACCGGGTTACCATAAAGATTGCCAAGATTCCAATCATTCGTCCATAAAAAATGAAATTGATTATACTGAATAGCCGGCCATGAATACACGGCCAAAAAAATTATCAGAAGGAGTAATGAAATCGGCAAAAAACTTGCGGTAGCCACTAATGCCGTTCTGAATACAGGAATTTTCATTACAATGATTCCACTTCCCGAATTAAGTTAATGTTATATAAAAAGTCGTATTAAAAAATACCGGTGCCGGGGTATCCCGGCACCGTTCAGATCTTAGTGAATTTCTGCGATCTGTTTACGTGACAGCTCAGCGGCGCTGTCAGGTAGCGGTACGAAGTTTACCGCAGTGATAAAGTGTGGTGCATTACCGCCCTTGGGATCAATGGCCCAGTTCAGGAATTTCTTCATGGCTGCAGCCACTTCCGGCTTGGCCTGGGTCTTACTGACGATGGCATATTCATAATTGATGATGGGGTAGGACTTGGCACCAGGAGCGAATACCAGACTGATCCGTTCATCAGCAGGGGTCTTGCTGACCATTTCACCAGCTGCAGCCTTGGCATTTTCCACTGTAGGCAATACGAAATTGCCTGCGCGGTTTTCCAGCATGGCCAGGCCCAATTTGGCTTCTTCAACCGGTTTCTTCCAGCTGATACCGATGTATGCCACACCATAAGGCGTCGTCTTCAGAGCCTGGACCATGCCGGGGTTGCCTTCGGCACCGATACCACCCGGAACGGCCGGCCAACTTACCGTCGTACTGTAGCCAACGCTTTTGCTCCATGCTGGGGAGGTGTCAGCCAGGTAGGTGGTAAAAATGAAAGTGTCGCCAGAACCATCGGTACGGTGGATAGGGACAATCTTGTGGTTGGGCAGTTTTACGCCAGGATTCAGCTTGGCAATGGCCGCATCGTCCCAGTTGGTGATTTTGCCGGAATAAATACCGGCAAGCACAGGACCGGAAAGCTTCAGATGCTTGTTGTTCAGACCGGGCAGATTGTAATTGATCATCTGAATGGAGATGGCCAAAGGAATGTTGAGGATGTTCTGATGCATTTTGATCTGGGCATCACTCATGTATGCATCAGAAGCGCCAATCTGGGCAACGCCGGAAATGGCTTCAGCAATACCCGTACCACTACCCGTACCCTGGGTGGTTATCTGCACGCCGGGATTCATTTTGGTGTACACAGGTACCCACAGGTTGAAAAGCGGATACAACAGGGTGGAACCGGTTTCCAACAAGGAAATCGTGGCTGCACTGGCGGGCATGGCATATATGCCGGCAAGACCCAATGCAGAAACCATGACGGCACCCTTTACACTGCGAGAAAGCTCTTTCTTCAAACGATACAGCATAAGACCTCCAAAGATGGCGAATTCGTTGATTTACGGCTTATTTCCAAACACACCGTACGTCCTCAATGCCTAGCAGGCAGTCTTGAAGAAACGTAAGTAGCAATCTAGCACAGTTATATGACAGTTTGATGACAATCCTTCTGGTGCAAATAGAGCCCGTCCAAAAGGACGGGCTCCTCAAGGTAATGAAGGTTTGTACCACCGGTTACCAGGTCAGAATACGGCCTGCAGCGGCCAATGACGGCAGAGCCGCACTGGGATTCATCATGGGAATGGGTTTGGCCAGATCATCCTTGGTCATACCATTCAATTCCAGAGACTGCAGGCAACCAATAATCTGAACTTCATTATCTTCGGCCAGCTTCATGAAGTCGGCGACACTTTTACCGCCTTCCATCGGGAATATGCTCTCTGCCTTACCTTTGGCAAGCAGCTCCGTGGCTGGTCCAGTGAAATACATGACGACTTTCTGCTCGGCGGCAGCGGCAGTGGCAGCCAGGAAAAAAGCGGAAGGAAGACGCTTGGGGTTTTCAGCGCCAGTGATAAGAATGATAACAAGATCCGCTGCTTCGGACATCTAACACCTCCTGATTGAACGTGTGAAATAACTTGAAGATTGTACACCAATTTGTGGTACCAACTAAAACGGTTGTGCTTAGGCTTTAGTTCTCAGTCGCAACGGCGCGCATCATTTCCGGCAAAGCATACCACTGAAGTTCACCTTCCAGTTGATCAACAGCTTTCAGATGAATACCAATCACGCTGGCTTTTTTGACGGGCACACTGACCCGGGTTAGTCGCGTAGTCCAAATTCCTAGATGGGGCTGATGACCCACCACAATCAGCGTTTCAGGCTGTTTGCTCAAACTCTGCCAATCCCGACTCAGTATGTTCAGATCTCCGGCGGGAATAGCCTGGTGATAGCGTTCTACTTCAACACCAAAGGCTTGGGCAATATAAGCGGCTGTCTCACGGGTACGGAGCAAGGGGCTACTCCACAACAAAACCGAACCTTGAATACAATGGCGTAAGCCCCGGGCGACAGCCGCTGCTGTTTCCTGTCCATAGCGGGTGAGTTGCCGCTCAAAATCAGAGCCGGAAACGGCTTCGTCTTCTGCCTCAGCGTGGCGTACGAGTAAAAGGTTCACGCTTTTGCACCTCCTGTCCAAACCAGATGACGGTGATGGCACGGGGTAACACGCGGGCAAGAATTGTGATTGCGGCAATGCCAATCAGAGCAGTCATCCATTCGTCCACCCGGGTTTTAGTATCGGGACCCGAACCAATGAAAATCTCCAGCCCGGATAAAACAGCCCCCACAAAAATAGTCACCGGACGCCAGCCATAAGGACCAAGCACCGGATAAAAGCGCGCTAAAGCACCCAGGGTTACGGTGGCCCAGAGTGCGTACTCCCCGGCACGAATCCATAAACCCTGGGGACTGACCGGCAGCATCGCCCCACTCCATAAAATACCGAGATAAATAAGGAGCGCGATAATGGCCCAACGCCACCATCCGGACAGACTGCCTTTCATTTAATGCTTTCCTCTTTGTGGATCATAGGGGTTTTCGCCCTGACGAAATAACAGGCGCAAAGGAATGGAGTCCAGATGTAAGGCTTTCCGGAAGGCGCTTTCCAGATAGCGCTTGTAACTACCCGGCAAGCGCGTTAGCTGATTCCCGTGAAATACCAGAGTCACCGGATTTTCACCACCCTGATGACAATATCGCAACTTGATCCGGCGTCCGCCAACCATGGGTGGCTGATGGGTTTCAATAATCTCGCCCAAAGCCCGATTCAGCTCTCCCGTTGAAAAATGTTTGCGGGAGTCCTGCCAGAGGCGATCAATACTTTTGTACAAATCACCAACACCTGTACCATGCAAGGCGGAAATGGTGTAGACCGGCGCATACTGAATAAAACTCAGGCGGCGCTCAAGCTCCTGCTTGACCGCCTTACGATCGTGAGGACTCATCCCGTCCCATTTATTGATCACGACGACAATCGGGCGTCCCAGCTCTACAGCGACCCCCACCAGATGAGAATCCTGTTCGGCAATACCAACCCTGGCATCAAGCACCAGCAGCACGACATCGGCTTCCCGCAAGGCGCCCAATGTTTTCAAAACACTGAGTTTTTCCAGGCCCTCGCCGACTCTGGCACGCCGCCGCATGCCGGCAGTATCAATCATGACATAGGGCTTGCCATCGCGTTCATAGGGAATGCGGATACTGTCCCGGGTAGTCCCCGGCTCATCAAATACCAACACTCTTTTTTCGCCAAGCATGGCGTTAACCAGGGTCGATTTACCGACATTGGGACGGCCGAGCATGGCTATGCGGGGGCCTTTTCCGGCATCCTGCTGCGCAATTTCCTCACTGGGCAGATCCGAGAAAACGGCTTCCAGCAGAGTTTCAACACCATGTCCATGGGCAGCAGAAATCGTATAGGGCATTCCCAGACCCAGGCGATGGAATTCCGGGAGTTCGCTGACGGCGCCTTTGGCATCCATCTTGTTCACAACCAGGTAAATCGGTTTGCCACCACGGCGCAATTCCATGGCAATTTCTTCATCCTGGGCAGACAAACCTTCTTTGGCATCGACCAGAAAACAGATGGCGTCGGCTTCCTGAATAGCCAGTCTGGTCTGAATGGCCATGGCCGCAACCAGACCCTCGCGTTCTTCGGGTTCAAAGCCGCCGGTATCAATGACCAGATACTGACGACCTTCAAACTGCGCAGTTCCATAGTGACGATCACGCGTCAGCCCGGGGAAATCGGCAACCAGGGCCTCCCGCGTACGGGTGAGGCGATTAAAAAAAGTGGATTTACCGACATTGGGTCGCCCCACCAGGGCAATAACTGCAGTCATGATACAGCCTTAGCGCTTTTCGAGCTTGATCCGATACAAAGTGCCCGCATCACTGAGAGCAAGAATCTGGTGATTATCCAGACATACGGGACTACTTTGAATACCGCTGGAGGAAAGGCGTGTCTGACCAATCCGATGCCCGGATTCGGGATTGAAGGCGTAGAGATAGCCACCATTATCGGTTGCCAGCAAATCATTTCCACAACTACTCAGACCGGTCATGGCATGGCCTTTGAGTTTATCGTTTTTCCACAGGATGCTGCCGGAACCAGGATCTATTTCAGAAATTACTCCATCTGAATCGGCCACATACAAATGTCCCTTGAACCAGACTGGAGT
>NZ_JBYCKP010000164.1:0-3867 GCF_057473445.1 Acidithiobacillus sp. TH-A36
GCACAGAGCAAATTGCGCAAATTTTCCGGGGACGTTGCTCGCTTTTGTCGATGGTTTTCATTGGCCCCAGGCCCTCGCCGTCTTGCGTGGCGTGAAATAGGCAGACTAGGTGAACAAAACAGGTAATTATACAGAATATGCAGAAAATCGTTCAGATTATTGAATCCTTGCGTCTGGATCTTTCGGATGAAAAACGGCTGCAAAGCGATCTCGAAGCCGCGCTCCGGAAGGCCGGGTTGTCCTTTGCCCGTGAGCAGGCATTATCTGCCCGGGATATCCCCGACTTTTTGCTGCAGGACGGGATAGTGATTGAGTGCAAATTGCGGCCAGCGCAAAAGATGGCGACGTTTCGGCAGCTTGAGCGTTATGCCCATCATCCGGAAGTGCGCGGCCTTGTACTGGCCACCAACCTCTCCATGACGTTGCCGGAAACCATACGGGAAAAACCAGCGGTCATGGCTTCGCTGAGCAAAGGCTGGCTCTAATGGCTGAGGCCTCCCGGACCTATGGCGTTTGCCGGTATGTTTCTGATGGGACACGGCATCAGTGGTCCCTGGAAGGGATAGAACCCCATGTCGCCATTCGTCTGAAGCAGCTGTTTCCCAAAATCCCAAAACAGTCCGCTGGTCCCTTTCTGCTACCTGCCGACCTGATAACCGCTGCGGACCTCGATTGGTTCATGTCCCGTTATCCGCTGCGTATCAGCGCGGCCGACAGACGCCAGCTTGAGATCGATAAGACAGGCTTTGTGGAACGCCAGGACCATTTGGAAAACATTCTGCTGCCCACGTTCAAAGCCAGCGCCATTACCGGATTGCGCGATGGCCAACAGTTGCGCAACTATCAGGCCCAGGCCGTGGAAGTGCTCCGCTACCGAAAATCCCTGTTATTGGGCGATGAAGGGGGTCTGGGCAAAACCTTCGTGGCGGCCGCCTTCCTCTGTTCAGTGCCCGGGACGTTGCCGGCTGCCGTGGTCTGTGATGCGCATATGCAAATCCAGTGGCTCGAAAAGGTTACCGGCTTCACCCATTTGCGCGTGCATTGCATCAAAAAGACCCGTCCTTACGCGCTGCCGCCCGCCGATGTGTATGTCTTCCGTATTTCCCAAATCATGGGGTGGGCCGATATTTTTGCGACCGACTTTTTCAGGACGGTGGTGTATGACGAACCGCAATCCCTGCGCACCGGTGCCAGCACGGCCAAGGGCGCTGCCGCCAAGGTGCTTACGCAACACACCGAGTACCATCTCGGGCTGACAGCTACGCCCATCTACAACTACGGCGTGGAAATGTGGAATGTGATGCGTTTCATTGACGAGACCGTCTTGGGAGAATACGACGACTTCATGCGCGAATGGGCCGATAGCTACGGACGCATCGCCCATCCCAAGGCGCTGGGCAGTTACCTGCGCGAACAACACGTCCTTTTGCGTCGCCTTAAATCGGATGTCGGGCAGGAACTCCCCAAAGTGTCCCGCATCATTGAGTATGTGGACTACGACGAAAAAACCGTGCGCTCCGTCGAGGACCTGGCGACGGCGCTGGCGGTCAAGGCTACCACCGGATCTTTCACCGAGAGAGGCTCCGCCGTCAGAGAACTGGATATCATGGTGCGGCAAGCAACGGGTGTGGCCAAGGCCAAGGCAGTCGCCCAATTTGCGCGCCTCCTGGTCGAAGCGGGCGAATCTGTGTTGCTGGTAGGTTGGCACCGCGCCGTGTATGCGATCTGGCAGGAAGCGTTAAGCGATCTGGAACCTGCCATGTACACCGGTTCCGAATCTGCCGCCAAAAAGAATCGGGAGAAAGACCGGTTTCTGAATAGTGAAACGCCCGTATTGATCATGTCGCTGCGTTCTGGCGCAGGCCTCGACGGTCTACAACATCGCTGCTCCGTCGTGGTGTTCGGGGAACTGGACTGGTCGCCAGGCATTCATCAGCAAGTGATATGGCGGGTGGACCGGGAAGGGCAGCAATCCCCAGTTACGGTCTTTTTCCTGGTCGTGGAAGACGGCTCCGATGGGCCGATTATGGAGATTCTGGGCCTCAAGGCCAGTGAAGCGCATCAGATTGTGGATCCGTTCACCGGGCCAGAAAGGACGGACCGCGATACGGCCCGTTTCCAGGCTTTGGTGCAACGCTATTTGACGCGTGCCTCTGGCGCTCAAAAAAACGTGCAGAAAAAAGCAGGTGTTGCACCGCATGTCACGACACCGGAACAACAGGATTTGCGGGAACTGCTGGACGGATAAGGGCTGATGCCCGAACATCCTGCATCTCGAAACAAGGAGCGATATGGCATCCAAAAATTACAGCGCTGATCAATTTACCGTTCTTAAAGGCCTGGAGCCCGTGCGATTGCGCCCGGGCATGTACACGCGTACCACTTGTCCCACCCATATCGTGCAGGAACTGTTAGATAATTCTGCGGATGAAGCACTGGCTGGACAGGCTACCCAGATTGATGTGACGGTTTGCCCGGATGGCTCGGTCATAGTGGAAGATAACGGGCGGGGTATCCCCGTTGGTATTCCGCCCGGTGAGTCCCGTCCGGCTGCAGAACTCGCTTTCACAACACTGCATGCCGGTGGCAAATTCGATAAGACAGACCAAGCTTCCGCGTATCGTTTTTCGGGCGGATTGCACGGCGTCGGTGTCGCCGTTACAAACGCCCTGTCAAAGCGGGTTGTGGTGGATATTCACACCCGAGATCCGGAAGGTTCAGGCTATGGCCATTACCGCCTGGGCTTCGCTGACAGCGCCATTGAAGCGCCTCTGGTGCGCATTGAAAACAGTACTTCCCGCAAACACGGTACGCGGGTTCAGGTCTGGCCGGATGCCCGCTACTTTGATTCGCATCGGGTCAATATCCGTGAACTCACCCATCTTCTCCGTTCAAAAGCGATTCTTTTACCCGGGTTGCGGGTCACGCTCTCCCTGCCCGAACAGGAGCCCATCCTCTGGCAATACGATGACGGACTTTCCGGCTATCTGGAAGAACTGCTCGCGGATACAGAAACCATCACCCCTATTTTCACCCAGGCCGTTTACCAGGCTGATGACAGCCATGGCTTTGCTGAGGGGGAGGGGGCGAATTGGGCCATCTGCTGGGCGGCGCAGGGCTGTCCGAAACCCGAAACCTACGTGAATCTGATCCCTACCCTGGATGGGGGAACCCATGAGTCGGGGTTCCGCGCCGGCGTTTTTGAAGCTGTGCGCAGCTTTATGGAACATCACAGTCTGATGCCGGCCAAGGTGAAGCTGGTACAGGAGGATGTTACCGGCAAAATGGCCTTGGTGCTTTCCGCACGGATGCTTGACCCTCAGTTTCAGGGGCAGACCAAGGATAAACTCACCAGTCGTGAGGCTTACAAGCTCATGGTGCAGACCATTCGTGACCCTCTGGAACTGTGGCTGAACAGTCATCCCGAGGCGGGCAGGGCCATCGTCGAGCAGGCCATTCAGAGCGCACAGCTACGCAGTCGTGCGGCGCAAAAAGTGGAACGCAAAAAGGGGTCGGGGCTGGCGACCTTACCGGGCAAACTGACCGATTGCGAAAGCACAGATATTCAGCGTAATGAATTGTTTCTGGTAGAAGGGGATTCGGCGGGCGGCTCCGCCAAGGCGGCGCGTGATAAAGAATATCAGGCGCTTTTACCGCTCCGGGGCAAGGTGCTCAATACCTGGGAGGTGGATGCCGATCTGATTTTCAAAAATCAGGAAGTCCACAATATGGCAGTGGCCCTGGGTATAGAGCCGCATGGCGTAAAGGCCGATCCCGAACAGGTGCTGGCGGGGTTGCGCTACGGCAAAATCATGATTCTTTCGGATGCCGATGTGGATGGGAGCCATATTCAGGTGCTGATTTTAA